>JBAVGL010000315.1:0-3145 GCA_049684795.1 Chitinivibrionales bacterium
ATTCAATAAGACGGCTTTTCGAACACGCCGATTTCAACGGATATTTTCAGGAACTGGAGCTGATGGACGGGAGTTTCTGCATTGATTTTAAAAGCAGAAAACATGAGCCGTTGACAGGAAGGCAATAGGTGATGGGTTATAGGTAACAGGTCGAACGTTTCTAACGGACAACCTTTACCCTTATATGAACAGCTCTTCCAGGGTCGCGTGCGGTTTTTTGACTTTTTTCTCTTTTTTGTCCGCGCCGGATTCTTTATTGACAGCATGCAAAAAGAACCGCGAGACGCTGTAAATAAAACCGGAAAAAAAGAGCGACCACACCGCGAACCAATACCACGAGTGTTTTTTTGTACCGAACATACAGCATCCGTATCTTTAATAATTGTTGTAACTTACTATAATTGTAACTAATTTATAAAATAAATTCAACGTATTTTTTTTCCAAGCCTGGAATTATCGGACCACATGGAATTATTCGATCAGCGCGGTGAAAACCTTGCGCGAAAAAACGCGCCGCTTGCCGACAGGATGCGGCCGCGAACGCTCGACGAATTTTTCGGGCAGGAACATATCATCGGCCCCGGCAGGCTGCTGCGCCGCGCCATACAGATCGACCAGCTTTCAAGCCTTATTTTTTACGGGCCCCCCGGCACCGGAAAAACCACTCTTGCCAGGATCATCGCCAACACGACCAAGGCGGACTTCCTTTCCATCAATGCGGTGCTGGCCGGCATCAAGGAAATACGCGATTCGCTGTCTGAGGCGCAGCAGCAGCTGGCGCTCTACGGCCGCAGGACCATTCTTTTCATCGATGAGGTGCACCGCTTCAACAAGTCCCAGCAGGACGCCCTGCTGCCGCATGTTGAAAACGGCGTCATCATTCTTATCGGCGCTACCACGGAGAACCCGTACTTTGAGGTGAACAAGGCCCTCGTTTCCCGGTCAAAGATATTCCAGCTCAAGGCCCTTACCGACGACGACCTCAAGCGCATCGCGCGGTATGCGATCGCCGACACCGGGCGCGGATACGGAACGAAAACGGTGCTCATCGACGATGACGCGCTTGACCATCTTGTCAAAGTAGCAAACGGCGACGCGCGCGGGGTTCTCAACGCTCTGGAGCTCGCCGTGGAAACGACCCCGCCGGATTCGGCCGGCGCGCTTCACATCACCCGCGCCATAGCCGAGGATTCCATCCAGCAGCGCGCCGTGCTCTACGACAAGGACGGCGACGCCCACTACGACACCATTTCCGCGTTCATCAAATCAGTGCGCGGCTCCGACCCCGACGCCGCGTTGTACTGGATGTCAAAAATGCTGTACGCGGGCGAGGACCCGCGCTTTATTTTCCGACGCATGCTGATTTTGGCGTGTGAAGACGTGGGCATGGCCGACCCCGCGGCACTGGGCGTGGTCGTTGACGCCGCGCGCGCATTCGACTACGTGGGCCTTCCCGAAGGCCGTTACCACCTTGCCCATGCGTGCCTTTACCTGTCCACCGCGCCCAAGAGCAATTCCAGCATGGCGTTTTTCGATGCGCTGGGCGTTGTCTCGGAGGAGGCCTCCGACGACGTCCCGGACCATCTGCGTGACGCGAGCCGGGACAAGGAAGGCTTCGGCCATGGCGAAGGGTATTTGTATCCGCACGCGTACCGCGACCACTGGGTGGCACAGCAATATCTGCCACAGGCGCTCCAGGGAAAGGTCTTTTACCAGCCCTCCGAGCAGGGCCATGAAAAGAGCATACGGGACCGGGTCGCGCGCAACAGGGAGGCGCAGATCGAGGCGATGGTGGAAGAAGAACGCCTGGACCCCTTCGACATGCCGTCCCAAAAGGCCGGAGACAAAAAATCCCGGCGCGATGAATGGGTAAAGCGTTCGGGAAGCCAGCATGGCGGCCAGCTGGCGCAGGTGCGGGACACGCTCCTGGAAGTGGCCGCCATCAAGCACGACGACCTTGCGCTCGATTTACACGCGCGCACCGGGCTCCTCGCGCTGGAGATGAACCGTATTGCCCGCGAAGGCGGCGTATGGGCATGCGCCCATGACAAACGCGAATACGAGACCCTGACCGTGCGATCGCCTGGCGGAGACGGCCTTTCCCGCCTCCAGGTGGTATTAACGACCATGGAGACCTTCGATGAGGACCTTTGCAAGGCCGCGGGAGCGGGCGTCAGGTTCAACGCCATAATCGGCAGGAATGTTCTAATTCGTCAACCTGACAAGAAGGCCGTGGTTGAACGGGCGCTTAAACTTCTCCATCACGATGGGCGTATTGTTCTGGCCGAAGTCGTTCCGCGGCTGGGTCAACGGCTTTCGGAACTTCTGGATTTCTCAAAACACGATCCCGCGGTCGTGGAAAAATATTTGAAAGTCGAACAGGACCTGTTCGGCGACGCCCGTGACCCGATGATAAATTGGGACCCGGAAAAGCTTTCATCGCTTTTAAAGGACCTTCCCTCCCTACAAGTCAAGGAATTCACCGTAACGACCGCGCCGGTGACGAGGATTTTTCCCGCACAGGTGGATTTCTGGTTCAGGCCATCGTCTCCCAAAGAAAGAAAGTCCCTCGGTTGCCGTCTTCAAGTCTTATTCGACGAGGACCAGATTTCGGGCCTTACGCGGTTCTTCCACCAGCAACTGGACAATAGAGATATTCCCTGGAAAACGGCAATCGCCTATTTTAAAATTACCCGCGAATAACCCAAGCAAAATGTATATTTTATCATCTGTCGGGGTGTAGCGCAGCCCGGTAGCAATCGTGGTTTGGGACCACTCGAAGGCCATGGAAGGCCGGAGAGCACTGCACAGCAGCCCGAAGGGCGGCGCTCTGGATGGGCGCCGTGAACGTGCCGTAGGATTCCGCCGAAGGCGGAAAACGGCACCGGGGATTGACTTATAATAAATTTTTGTCGGGGTGTAGCGCAGCCCGGTAGCGCACTTGGTTTGGGACCAAGGTGCCGCTGGTTCAAATCCAGTCACCCCGACCATCGAATTAAAAAAGCCCTTTTAAAAAGGGCTTTTTTATTGTCTAACCCACAAGGTGGATAAGGTTCTGTACGGGTAATTATCTACGCTAAACGCGTATATAATTCGCCTACAGACACTAACCGATTGATTAAGAAAGACTATTGATATTTTGCAC
>JBAVGL010000316.1:0-9557 GCA_049684795.1 Chitinivibrionales bacterium
GATGAATAGAGAGGTATGACAGCAGCAATGTCCAGGACGTTGAACACGTCGAAGACATTGCCTTCGGGGCAGATAATTTTAAATATGCCTTGTTTACCTTTAATACTATCGTTTAGTTTCAGGATAATTGACAGCGCATAACTTGAAATTGTCTTGAGGCCTTCCATGTCGATGACGAATTTGAGCATTCCCCGTTCGACGGACTCTTCAAACAATCGTTTGAGATATAAAATCCCATCGTAGTTCAAGTCGCCGTTTATCTTGAAGATGGTATGATTATTTTTCACTATGGTTTGCACCACCAGATCCATGCGATCTCCCCGCAAAATCTATATTTTAAATTACATTAAATTATCCTCAATAACAACAGGTAACGCGAGCTATTACAAAATCAGGAATTGGGCGCATGGGCACTGCGGGCAAGCCCTTAAAAACAAAATTGTTTCTGGCGATCATGTTTCAGCCCCGGGCGAATATTATGGAAATTATGGACAAACTGAATAACGCCTACGGCCCCGTTGAATATTCCTACGGCCCTATTGAATTTTCATTTACCAAATATTATGAAGAAGAAATGGGGAACGGCCTGCTTAAAATCTACATGAGTTTTGCCGGGCTCATTGACCGTGAGGTATTGCCGGACATCAAGGTTTTTACAAACATCCTGGAACGGGAACATCTGGCTGACGGCAGGAGAACAATCAATCTCGATCCCGGATATATCGCACAGGACAAGCTGGTGCTCGCAACCACAAAGGACTTTTACCAGCGACTCTATCTTGCCCACGGCATATACGGCGAGGTCACCCTTCACTTTAGGAAGGGTAGATTCAGGTACTTTTCCTGGACCTATCCGGATTATAATGATCCGCCGTTCTTGAAGTTTTTGACAAAGGCGCGTGCGAAACTGGTAAAGGAGCTTAGAAAAGAGAGTACTGTTGATCCGAGATATGAAAGCCTTAATTAAAGATAGGGGTTCAAAATTTTGAAACTCTTCGCTGCCGCATCACACCAAAGGTTTAATATATTCTTCCAGCGCCTCGATTTTTTTCCGCAATGATTCGTCCACCAGCATTTCGGCCTCGATTTTTTTAAAAGAATGTATGACCGTGGAGTAGTCCCGGCCGCCGAAATCCAATCCAATGGTGCGGAGCGACTGTTTAGTCCATTTCTTGCACAAATACATTGCAATTGAGCGGGGGTGGGAAACGTCCCGTTTACGCGTGTGCGCGGTGAGCTGGTTTGGGGAAGTATTGAAACTTTCGGCCACTTTATGCTGAATAAATTGTATGGTGAGGCGCTGGTCTTTTCGGGAAATCATGTCGCCGTGCATTTCCTTTGCAACGTCAAGGGTAATATCCTTGCCGGTAAATGATGAAGATGCGATGAGCTTTATAAGCATCCCCTCCAGTTCGCGCACGTTTGAGGTGCCTTGGGCCGCGATATATTGGACCACCTCCTGAGGAAGCATGAGTCCGTCGGTTTCGGCCTTCTGTCGCAGGATCGCCATGCGTGTTTCGAGGTTGGGCGGTTGGATATCGGTAATGAGGCCGCCCATGAAGCGGTTGATTATATGTTCCATCATGTCGTTAATTTTTTCCGGCGGCCGGTCGGAGGTTAGTATAATCTGCTTTTTTTCGAGAAGTATCCTGTTGAAGATTCCGTAGAATTCTTTTTGCGTTCCTGGTTTTCCACCTAAAAATTGAATGTCGTCGATGAGAAGCAGGTCCACGTCTTTAAATTTTTTGTAAAATGATGTTGAATCCTTTTTTTCTATTATATAGCTGATGTATTGGCTTGTGAATTCTTCGCTGGTCATATAGACAACGCATTCGGCAGTTCCTTCAGTTTGGGCAAAATGCCCGATTGCCTGTATTAAATGGGTTTTACCAAGTCCGGTTCCTCCATAAATAACAAGCGGGTTGAAGGTTGTTTTTCCGGGCGCTTCGGCCACGGCAAACGCGGCCGCCTGCGCCATGCGATTACTGTCGCCCACGACAAATTTTTCAAACGTGTAATTAGGGTGGAATCGCTGTCCGGGCTTTTCAACGGAAAGAGGGATTTTTTTTATGTGAGCCGCCGTGATGGTTTCGGTTATCGGTTGAATCACTTTCCAGTCTTTTTCAGTAGGAACAAATGATATGGTTTTGAAGGTAATGGCACGTTCGTTAAGCGCTTCTTCGATAACGGCGCAGAAATGCTCTTCCATAAAATCGGCAAAGAATTGATTAGGTACTTGAATTCGTGCATTACCGTCCGGCGACAGAAGAAGGTCCGTTGTTCTAAACCATGTTTCGAAGGTCGATGGGCTGATTTTTTCCTGAATTTTTTCGAGGCAATCCTGCCACGGAGAAGCTGTTGAAATTGCGGGAGATGCGGAAGTAGTTAACATGTTATCAACATTCTTTCTAATTTACATAACAATAATTTAATAAAAGACAGAAACTGCATCCGGTTAAAATGACAAATAGTAGATAAAAATTGTTATAATAAAATGATTTTAAATAAGTTGTGCAGTTCAATTTCAGTGTGATATTAAAGAAGTTAAATGGTTGCCAACTACTTATTAACATACTCTCAACCGGTTATCAACAATGGGTTATCAACATGAAGTCGTTTATTTTGATGAACAAATAATATAATATTCATGGGTTGGATGTCAAATGAAATTTTAAACTTTTTTTTGCTTCTTTTTTGGTCCTTTTTTTATTGACGGGGAATAATTGATTTTAAGGTAATTTGCCTTGGTAAAGCCGAACGGGCAAATGTAAATAATTGTCTGAATTTACAAAAAAGACGGTTGGTTGGATGGCCCCTGATAAATATAGTCTGCTGGAATTACGTTGATTTTATTAACGTCAAGTTTTCGGCCATTTCAGTTTTTCTAAAAAATTTACAAAGAGTTGACGCGTTGACTGTTTTCCAAGAAAAAATCATTTACCCGGTAATATTTTTGAATGTCTGTGGAACTAACAGTTCATGAAGTTTTGGGATGGTTTGATTGTGACGACCGAGGACATTGTAACCTTGCGCTCCCAGCGCTTTGGGCCATTCAATGACACGGGTTTTGGGCCGATACATTTCCAGAAAATCAAAATTTGCCACGGTAAAGGACGTATAACGGTGCCCGAGGTTTATGGAAATGGTCAGAGCTTTTAAGAACACTTCGGGCATGATCACGGCCGAACCGATATTAATGATAACGCCATTATCAAGGCCCGCTATCGCTTCCGTGAACTTCCTGAAATCCTCAAATGAAGTCGCTCCCAGCGCCGCGCCGCTACAGTCTGGATGCTGGTGAATAATGTCCCCGCCAATCGCCACATGCACGGAAGCACTCACGCCCAGCGCGTGGGCGCGATGGATTATACTGTAATTTTTATAAGGAAGGTCTAATCGATCAATTTCCAATGCAACTGCTTCCCCATATCCAAGACCTTCGGCATATCCTTTATTAATGGCGGAATTCATGTATCGCCCCGTTTCATCGGCCATGCCGAAACTTCCGTCCTTTAAGCTGCTTTGAACGTCCTCGGAGGTTTTTCCTATCAAAGCGATTTCAAAATCATGGATCGAGACCGAGCCATTCATTGCCAGAAAAGTGATGTAGCCTTTTTCCATGAGATCGATTAAGAGCAGAGAACAGCCGTCTTTGATAACGGCTCCTCCCATCATGACAATAATCGGCCGGCCCAGGCCTCTCGCTTTTTTGATCCGGTCCGCGACAATTTCCAGTTCCTTGCTGTAAAATGATACCTTGGAGCCCGGAGAAATCATCTGGTCAATACTGAACTTGTTACGGCGCTTGATGATTGGGTATGTTTGTATTTTCTTAAAGTCCATGAGATTTTTCTTGTCTTTTTTTCCGGGGTTTCGATACTTTATGTGGATTTATTTTGTTTTTATGCGGAAGCGCCTTTTTCACAGCGGACATCTCGGCCAAAACCTCCAGATGCTTTTCGGAATGTGAAACCGCGTTGTAGAAAAGCATGAGGGGTGCAATGGCGCTTGTCTTGCGAGATGCCGCGAAGTCGAGCATTTTCTTAAGGTCAATGGCGCGGGGATTACCGGGGTTTTTTGTAAGATAAAGCCTGATGATTGATTTTTCGGCTATGATGTTCTTCAGAGGGTACTTGAGTTTTTCGAGTTCAAGGGAAAATTTTTCAAGCCAGAATTCCGTCCATTTTTCGGGAGTTTCTATCTGACGCAGTTGCATTATAACAATACCTTTCCGGTCATCGTGCGGGGGCGAACCTGCGTGCCGAAGCGGCAACGCAGGTAAGTTACTCTAAGCTTCCGAACGACACAAAATTGTCGTTCAAAAGCCAAGAGTAACTAATAATATCAATTTTTGCGCCGTATAAAACAAATAGAAAAAAACTTAAAGAAAAACCTAAAGGTTTTCTTTAATGTTGCCGAAAAATTTAGATGTAAGCATAGGACACCTGTTTTTCAAGGAGGACATAATGTCAGTGCAACCCGTCAGTCTCTCGTACGCGCAAGCGCAGAATACATATTCTTATTCTACGATAAATTTTGCGACATCCGGTTCCAGCGCCGATGCCGGCGGCCTCAACGGTGACCAGCAAACTTCCGGCGCGTCTTCGGTCCAAACAACGCTGTTGTCCGAACAATATTCCTCAAACAGCGTCCTGTTAAATTACACGAACCAGGACGGCGACACTCTTTCTTTGAGCAGCCAATCGCTCGATTTTCAGAAAACCGTCGCGGCGGCCAATAATGATACTTCAGGCGAAACCTGGAAGAACATAATTGCCGACATCAAGAATGAATACGAGCAAATGAAAGCAAACCTGGTC
Source organism: Chitinivibrionales bacterium (assembly GCA_049684795.1). Lineage (GTDB taxonomy): Bacteria > Fibrobacterota > Chitinivibrionia > Chitinivibrionales > FEN-1185 > JBAVGL01. The sequence goes on from JBAVGL010000316.1 coordinate 4,821, forward strand.
AACCAGCTTTTCGGCACGGGACAACAGGGCGGCGGCCAGGCCGGCGGGCAGGTCCAAGATCCGAGGTCTTTTGATGAAACCAAGGCGATTCCGGGATTGCCGGACTATTGGAACGCGGAAAACACCTCCCAGCGAATAGTGGATTTCGCCACGTCGTTCTTAAGCGCCTTCAAAGGCAGCGGCCAGGATTTTTTGAATACGATAAAAAATGCCATTGATGAAGGGTTTTCACAGGCAAAAGGCATATTGGGAGACAATACGCCCGACCCGATAAGCAAGCTGACTAGCAAAACCTATGCCTTGGTAATGGACAAACTTGACGCATGGGCAAAGGCCCAGGGCATTACGACCGATGATTCCCAGGGGCAGACCGATACCGCGACGTCATCGGCGCAGGCTTCGTAATTCGCGCCATACAAATTACGCCTACCTTTTTTTCTTCATGGGTCGTCTTCCGCGGTTACATCGGACAAAAAATCCGCGGGCATTCTCCGTACGCCTCTTCGGCTGTAATTAATTCTTGACGAAGAACGTCAAATCATGGGACAATTAATTATGTCACTTTCCGCTGCCGAAGAGTATGAGCGCTGGGTGAAAAAAGAACTGGCGCGTTTCACTGAAATTTTCGCGCGTATTTCCAAAGGCGATTTTCCTCCTCCCATTGATTGTTCCACCGTTGAAGACGCATCCTTTGCCGAAGCTCTCAAGGGCCTTAATACAATGGTCGACGGTATTATAAAAGTTGACGAAAGGGAAAAAAGTCTTGAGGAAAAAGTCAGACAACGCGCCAGTCAGCTTGACGCGGTCAACAAACAGCTCACGCAGGATATTGCCGAACAGCGCATCATGGAGGAGGCTTTAAGGCAGAGCGAAGAACAGTACCGGTTGCTGGCCGAATCCGCGCATGATTTTATTTTCATTCTCGACCGGAAATTGAATGTCCGGTATGTGAACGAATTCGGGGCGAAGGCTTTACAGAAAAACGTATCCTACATTACAGGAAAAAAACTGGACGTCCTTTTCCCGCCAACCATCGTCGGTCGATTTGAAAAGGCCGTTTTTAATGTCTTTGAGACGTCGCGGCCGTCTTCCGTGGAAGGCGCGGTTCAGTTCCCGGCGGGAGAAGTCTGGCTTGAGACCAAACTCATTCCCATCCGCGGCAAAGACGGCAGTTTTGATACCCTTCTGGGAATTTCCCGCGATATATCGGACCGCAAAAAGGCCCAGGAAGCCGTTATTGAGCGTGAGCGTTTTTATTCAAATATTTTTTCAAGTATCCTCGACGGTATCAGCATTGTCGACAAGGACCTCACCATTATCCAGGTCAATCCTTTCATGGAAAAATGGTATTCCCATTTCATGCCGCTGGCCGGGAAAAAATGCTATGAGGTCTACCATCAGTCCGACAAGCCCTGCGATCTATGCCCGACCCTGGAAACTTTAAAGACCGGTAAAGCGGCCCATGAGGTCGTCCCGAAAAGGCTGAAAAACGGCGTGATTTGCGGATGGACCGATCTCCACACCTTTCCGCTCGTTGACTCGACCACAGGGGAAACGTGGGGCGTCATTGAAAACATCAGGGACATCACCGAGCAGAGGAAAATTGAAGAGTACCTTCGCCAGAGTGAAGAAATGTTCCGGACCCTCGCCGACACCGCGGAAGTGGGGATCTTTATTGTAAAGAACTCAAGATATTGTTATGTCAATCGATATATCCAGGGCATGTCCGGGTATTCACTGCAAGAGATTTATAGCATGAATTTCTTGAAACTGATTCATCCGGATTTTGTCGACACAATCAAAAAGCGATATCAGTCGCGGATGAAAGGGGAACCATTGGGCCCCCAGGTTGAATTTAAGGGGGTCAGAAAAAACGGCGAAGCGGTGTGGCTGCTCATGAGTTCCGGTTTGATAGAATATGAAGGCGAACCGGCAATTTTGGCAACGATCATCAACATCACTGAGCGGAAGAAAACAGAACAGGCGCTCGCGGCGGAAAAAGACCGCCTCGATGTCACCTTGAGCAGCATCGGCGACAGCGTCATTTCAACCGATACGGCGGGAACGGTCATCACCATAAATAAGATGGCCGAAACATTGACCGGATACAGCCGGGAGGAGGCTGTGGGGAAAAATATCGACGATATCTGCCGGGTCCTCGATGAAAAAACGAACATGCCCCATGAACGCATTTTCAGCAGGATGATTAAGAAACATGGCGTCGCTTCTTATAAAAGGCTGTGTACCCTTATATCAAGGTACAACACGCAACACCACGTGGATTTCTCGGTGTCCCCGATCAGCACCAACGATGGCGGCGCGATAGGCATTGTCCTGGTTTTCCGTGACATCACCGAAAAGCAGAAACTCGAGGACGAACTTTTCAGGGCGCGCAAGCTTGAGTCCCTCGGAGTTCTTGCGGGCGGCATTGCCCATGATTTTAACAATATCCTGACGGGTGTCATCACCAACCTTTTCATGGCAAAACTGGGCATGCCCGCCGACGGTGAAAGCTACAAGATGCTCATTGACGCGGAAAAGGCGTGTTTCAGGGCGAGCAGGCTGACCAAGCAGTTATTGACGTTTTCAAAAGGCGGCGCACCGGTCAAGGAGGTGTGCTCGGTCAAGGAACTCATCGAAGAAACCGTGGGTTTCTGCCTTTCCGGGTCCAATGCGGGATACCGGCTCGAATTGCCCGACGATCTTATGGCCGCAAATATTGATAAAGGGCAAATAGACCAGGTCATCAACAATTTGCTCATCAACGCCCAGCAGGCAATGCCGCTTGGCGGCACCATCGTCGTCTCCGCCGAAAACGTGGAAATTTCACGGAATGGCGAAAGGATCGACCAAAGGCTCCTTTCGCTCGCCCCCGGCCCCTATGTAAAGGTTTCGATCAGCGATGAGGGAATGGGAATCGCCCCGACGGATCTCGAAAAAATCTTTGACCCTTATTTTACCACCAAATCCAAGGGAAACGGGCTTGGGCTTACCACGTCATACTCCATCATTAAGAACCATAAAGGCATTATTGTCGTGGATTCGGAGCTTGGACGGGGCAGCGTTTTTTCGTTTTATCTGCCGGCCGCGAACCTTTCGCTGGAGAACGCCCGCGATCAGGAAAAACCACGGCCCCGCGGTAACGGCAAAATCCTGGTGATGGATGATGACGATGCCGTGCGGTCGGTCGTTTCGCGACTGCTTAAAGGGTATGGTTATAAGGTCGAGTGCGCCGCTTCCGGAAATGAAACCATTCGGGAATATAAGGAAGCCTACGGCAATGGTGAAGCGTTTGACGCAGTCATTGTGGACCTTACCATTCCAGGGGGCATGGGCGGAAAAGAAACGATACGGCTCCTGAAGGAATTCGACCCAACAGTCAAGGCCATCGTCTCCAGCGGATATTCAAACGATCCGATCATGGCGAATTTCCGGGAGCACGGGTTTATGGGGGTGATCGTCAAACCGTTCAATATCGAAGACTTTGTCCGCATGGTTGAAAGCGTGATCCACGGTTAGAGTATCTAACCCATAAGGTGGATAAGGTTCTGTACGGGTAATTATCTACGCTAAACGCGTATATAATTCGCCTACAGAACCTAACTTCCAAGCACATCGAGTATCGCGGCGGAAGCGTTGTTCGCATCCAAAGCGGAATTGACCTTTATAAGTTCCTCAAGGTTTTTTTCAAAAATGTCCACCACGTCCGGATCGAAATGTTTTCCGCGCTCGTTTTTGATGATTTCAAAGGCCACGGAAACAGGGTAGGGCTCTTTATACGAGCGCTTTGATGTCAGCACGTCGAAGGTGTCGGCCAGGGCAACGATACGGGCGGAGAGCGGGATGGCATTTTTTTCCAACCCGTGCGGGTAGCCGTCCCCGTTCCATTTTTCATGGTGCGACAGCGCGATCTGGCGGGCGATCATCAGGATGTTTGATTTTGATTTGTCAAGAATTTCGGCGCCGATCACCGTGTGCCTCTTGATGACGTCGAATTCGTCGGCCGTCAATTTGCTCGGTTTCGATATGATCGTGTCGGGTATCCCGATTTTTCCAACGTCATGCATGGGCGCGGCGTAAAAAATATTGAGGACGTCCTGCGTCGGCAGGCCGATTTTCTTTGCAAGCAGGGCGCTGTACCGGCTCATCCGCATGATATGGCTGCCGGTGAATTTGTCCTTGTATTCCACCGCCAGGACGAGCCGGTGAATGGTGTCGTAGTAGGCGTCCTGGAGTTCCTTGTTGACCGTTTGCAGCGTCGAAATGGTTTTGCGCAGGTCCTGGGCGTATTTTTTCAACTGCTTATTGGCAAGCCCCAGTTCTTCTTTCTGCTCTTTGGTGTTCTTATAGATTTTTGCGAGGTCAAGCGCGTATTTTTTCGATTGCAGGTTGGCGAGGAAAAGGTCTTTTTCCAGCGCGGCTGTCTTCTTTTTCGATTTTGTAAACATTCCCGTTTAAGCCTCGTTTGGCGTCCGTCCGGCAAAAACGTCTTCGAGCTTCTGCAATAAATCCAGGGGGCTGAACGGTTTCATGAAAAAATCGCTCGCTCCCGCTTCAAGCCCCTTTTGCCTGAGATTTTTATCATTGGTGCCTGTGAGGATGAGTACCGTGCAATGCTTTGTAAGGGGATTGCTCTTAATGGTCCTTGTCGCGTCAATGCCATTAATGCGTCCGGGAAGCATGACGTCCATGATGATAAAGTCGGGCTTTTCCATTAAGGCGGTCGCTATTGCCTTT
>JBAVGL010000317.1:0-4815 GCA_049684795.1 Chitinivibrionales bacterium
TCGCCTGAGCAAATATCGCCCAATGTCAGGGAAATGGTCGAGCCCGCGGGCTGGGTAAGCGAGACCGTGTCCTTGGTCCATTTTGGTCCGGCGATCATGGCGGACACGGTGATAACTACCGTTTGAGTATCAAAATAAGATGGGCTGTCGGTGTCGGTAACCTTGAAAATAACCGTGGATGTGCCCGTAAATCCAGCCGGAGGCGTCCATCTGAACATGGGAGGAGTGAATTCGGATTGCGGCTGCGTGTCCTGCTTTACATAAAAAGTGTGGGCCTGCGCGGGATTGTTGTCAAGCACCGAGACCGCCAGTGAACATGTCTGTGCCGTGGCGATGTTCTTTGTTCCGCTCACCGAAATATGGGGCCATGCGCGCGCGGCGGGCTTGACAGGCCTGTCGAGAATGTTAATCACGTAAGGGCTTGTTGGATTCTTAGTGTTTTCCGCCGCAAACACGGTGCCTATGACGCTTCGACTGCCGCTGGTTGAAAAAGTGATCTGGTACCACAGGGTACCATCGTTTTGTAAAGGGAGCAATTGCTTGAGCATCGTATCGACGTCGACGCGTCCGTTCGAGTTATAAACCGTTATCTCGATTGAATCGACGGATGAAGGAAGGTTGGCGGTTATCCCGACACTTATTGTATTGCCAACCGTGTCTATCAGAGTATCGCCCGCTATCTGGTTTGAAGAGGACTTTAAGGTCAAAGTAATCCTAGTATTGGAAGGAGCATAAGGATTTGGAGGGGCGTTGACGCAGGAAAAGAACGAAAAAAAAGCTGAAATAATTAAAACCGACAAACTTCCGTAAAACATCGCGCGAGACATACGGACTCCTTGATTTGATACAGTATTTTAAATAAAGACCTGCTGACCAAAGTGAAATATAAATTATTACCTTAATGCCGAATGTGACGCAGATCACAAAATGCATTTTTTTAAAAATAGAAAAGGGCGGCCTCTGTGGCCGCCCCTGTTAAAAGAACCGAATAATTAATTTAATTCAGCGCCTTCAATTTCACGACAAATACTTCATTTGACGCGCTAAGGTTTTTTCGCAGGTTTATGATAGAGTTTTTAGTTGTCACCTTTTGCAGAAGCTTGCCTTTCAAGTCATAGATCGAGGCGATAACGGTTTTGCCCGCAAATTCCTCAGGTACCATGAATTGGCCTCCAACGACCTTATACGACGTCGACGAAGGCATCAAATGTGTAACTTTGGCTTGTGCGTTTTTGGCGATGATGCCCGTGCTAAATGCATACGGGGGTGTGGCGTCCTGGGCAAAAACCGTGGGCGTCGGGGCCGCACCGTTAACGGTGTTGATTATAAGGTTGTCAAAACACGCCGTATTTCTTGTATTGTTCGTGCTGCCCGTGCAAAGTCCCGCCACTCCAGCGCCGGATGAAGAGTTTGTAACGTTGCATACTTGTTTGTTTTCGATCAACCCTGTAAGGGTAGAACCGCTCATCTGGAGATTTACATTATGCCATCCCGTCCCGGTAAGCGTGGCCGTTCCGCTGGCAAGCGAAGTCCCGTCTCCGGTCGCTCCGTTCACATAGTATAATCCCCACGCGCCGGTTGAAGCCAATCGAAAATAGTAACCCCTCGGATAGCACCCATACGTCCCGGTTTGATTGACCCGTCCCATGACCCCGGCCCATCCACCGCTAGGATCATCAAAATAAACGTCGGCGCTGACCTCATAATTCGTCCCGGCAACGTTACCAATCAAGGTAAACGGGGCCCATTCAGGCGCCCAACTACTGGCTTTTGTGTCTAAAACCTGGCGCAGGCATTTGCCCGTTCCGGTCGGGCTATTGGCGATTTCGAAAACGCCGCAAATGTCGCACGTATAATACGGTAAGTACCCCCACAACTTTGCATCCGTCCCCGTATAGTGATCATAATTTTCGTAATAAGGCACGGGAAAGGCCTGAGAGGCGGGTATCGCGGTAGCAAATGTACCTTTCTGCTGACCGGTGGTTGTGGAAATTGAATAAATCGAATTGCCGGCCACAGTTATGGAAAACGATCCGTTTGTTGGCGTAATGTTGGCCTGCTGAACGAATTGATTGGTACCATTACTCATCCATACACAGAGTGGTTTAGTCGTTGGCAATCCCCCGCTGATTGTAAAATTAAGCGTACCTCCCGAGCCATTCTGCGTTTCAATGATGACGCTGAAATCGGTATTGCCGGGCGATTTCAAGGTGACGTACGTTCCGCCGCCGCTGACGGTTCCGCATGATGCATCGATAAACTGCCATCCCAAGTCGACAAATTGGTTAATATGGGCATATCCCCACAAGCCGGGTTCTAATTCATAATGTCCACTCCAGGGTTGGCTGGCAACTGCCATTGTTTGATGGGGATTAGCGAATTGTTCAACCGAGTAATATGATTCAATTAAGTACCAGAAAATAGTTTTCGTGATTCTACTGTTTGAAACGTAATTCGCGAGCGCATCGTGGACGATGTACTGTTCACAGGTATAGCCCGCGTAGTACGCATGTTCTTCGGTGTCCCAAAATGATTTATTGGAACTCAACCCGCATGAAGGCACGGTGCTGCTGCCGTCGCAGGTAGTATGCGCGCTGCAAACGTCAAGCGCGGCTGTCAATGCGGCATTACCGCCGGTAGCATCGCACACAAAACCCCAATGACCACCGGTTTCGCTGCCCGACCAGTTATCGAACCCATGAAGCTTCGTTGTAAGGCCATTTTTAGTCAGTGAGTCCTTCATTTGTTCCGCCCACGCGTAATTGACCCCGTTTTCATTTCTGCAACCAAGGGCGTCCAAGGTTATGCCATACGTGCTTTTAAGCCCTTTGATAAATTCAATATTATAGTATTGCATGTCCGTTGAATAAAAATTGCCGTTTCCCACCCAGCCCGGGCACCCCCACGCAACGCCGTCGAGCGTAAGCGTAGGGTCTCTCATTTTCGCTTCCTTCATTAACCACCACTCATAGCCTCTTTGATAATTGAGATCGGTCCTTGTATGCATGTGGCTCGCCTCGCTTCCCTGCGTGGCATTATCGTCCCCGCCGATTTGAAAAAACAGGGTCTGCATCGAAGCGCCGAATTTTGGCTTGAACAGATAGTCCAGAATCTGGGTCCGTTGCGGTTCAGGATAATCCTTCAATAACACCGAGGTTGCACCGCCTCCGCTGACCGCGCCCACGCCCTCGAAAAGCCTTCCGGTACCGGCGCCGTTGATGGTGACGGTTTGTCCAAATGTCAAGCCCGCAAGCCCGATTAAAAAACATGGAAAAAACCGAAACAAAAAACCGCTTAAATTAAATGTTTTTTTACGCATACCTCTTCCTTTCATTGAGTTGATTTTTTCAAGTTTATCGCACGAGCTTAGAAGCGAATTACCGGCATAATATGACCTTTGTTGCCAATCCCGCGCCGCATCTGAGTATATAGGTTCCCTTGCGCATAGACGACGTTGAGATGACGATTGTTCTCTGTCCAGTTGCAATTGTTTTGAATACCATTGCCCCCGCAAGACTGAACAAGGCTATTTCATGCTGGCCCGGCGTTGGAACGCGGACAAACAGGTTGTTGTTTTCAATCCTCGCGTTCAGCTTCTCCGCCGAAAGATTCATCGGTGCATCGGGTTGCCGAATAGCCGCTCTGCTCGGATCGCTTATCCTGATAAGCGACACGCTGTATGGGCGATGAGAAAACGATCCGGTGTATGAATTGCCTGTAATCGCGACGGTCTTTACAGAATCATAATATTTAATGTCCGCGGCCGCTTTGAGTTGCGCCCACTGGTCGACGGAAGGGGTTGCCGGGCTTCCCATGCCTTGCCAAACGCGGAAAGAATTGCTTCGAGCGCTGTCAACGATAAAATGTTCAATTCGCGCGTTGGCAAAAGGGATATTTTTTACCGTCAGCGTTATGCTGTCGCTGTTGTATGCGGATACATGGGTATAAATCATGATCTGCACCGCGCTCGTGTCCTTTGATATCGTTGCAAAGGAATTAGGGCCGTTGCCGAAAATGCCGCCCGTGCTTGAAATCTGAACGTCTCCCATCTGATGAAGCAGCTTGAAGGCGTTAAACGCCGGTTTACCCACGTCCCATGAATCGGGGATGGAGGCGTCGCCTCGCAAACATATGCCGTAATTGCCGGGATTGTCAAATGCGGTAACACGGCCATTCGCCCAAAAGTTGGATTCCTCATAAATGTCGGACATACACCAGAATCCATACATAAACGGCGTAGGGTATGCGGCCCCGTTGTTCATGAGCAAATGGATTGTTTTAACGATATAACTTGCGTTCCTTTCATTTTCGCGGTCCGCGATCGGGTAAGCGGAAAGCCCCCATTCGTCGTTGATAATAAGGCCGGAAAAATTGTTGTTTTTACATGCCCTGATAAGCGCTTTTTGGTAATCGCTCTCCGATTGAGGAATCGAGATGCCCGTGGCGTCGCCGGGTTCGGCCGCTGGATCGGAAGCATAACGATGATAGGAAATAAAATCGCATTTTGAACCGATTGCTCCGGTCGCAAGGTTTGATCCGCTGGTTACATGTTTGAGAAATCCGCTTATCCAAACCGTATCGATGCCGGCTGTGGCCGGGCCGCCGATTTTACACACAGAATCTGCGCTGCGCACGCCTTCGGAGGCGTAATCGTACAGTTTGAAATAATCCTGCTGGCTCCCCGCAAAAAAAGTTAAATTCGGTTCATTAAAGACTTCAAAAAACCATTGTCTCACCTCCGTTTGGCCATACCGGCCTTCGCAATGCGTTACCACGGAATCGCATAAATCACGCCATTTATTGAGATCCTTGGGC
>JBAVGL010000318.1:0-3313 GCA_049684795.1 Chitinivibrionales bacterium
AGGTTACCGCCGAATCGATGCCGCCCGAAAGGCCCACGAGCGCCTTGCTGAAATGGCACTTATGCAGATAATCATGGATGCCGAGGCACAGCGCCTTATGCAGGCAATCCATGGTATCGAATTCCTTCCGCTCAATGGTCGCGTCCAATTTTCCCGTGTCGATAATCTGGATGGCCTCGGCAAATTCCGGCAGGGTGACGCACAGCTCGCCCTTTTTGTTAAAGACCATGCTGTTGCCGTCGAAGATAAGCTCGTCATTGCCGCCGACCTGATTAAGGTATATAAACGGCACCGCGTGTTTCTTCGCGTGGCGCTGCATCAATGAAAAACGCAGTTTTTCCTTTCCCAGATGAAACGGCGAGCCCGAAAGGTTTATAAGCAGGGTCGCGCCCTTTTGCGCCAGCGCCGACACCGGGTCCAGCGCGTACGGCGTTTCGGGCCACAGCCCGGGATCGTTCCAGGCATCTTCACAAATGGTGATCCCCAGCCGTTCCCCGCGGAATGGGAAAACGTCTATTGAAGCGGCGGGATCGAAATAGCGGCTTTCGTCAAACACGTCATAAGCCGGCAGCAGCGATTTGTCCTGCCTGAACACAACTTTCCCGTTGTCGATCACGATTGCCGCATTGGAAAGCCGCTTGCCGCGGTCCACGGAATTCGGCAGCGCGCACCCGATGCATAGGGCGGTTTCCGGGAACTCCCTGGAAAAACCGCGTACTGCTTCAAGCCCCTGTAAAGAGTCGCGTATGAACCATTGCTGCTCGAGCAGGTCCCGCGGAAAATATCCTTGAATGAACAATTCGGAAAAGACAAGAAGATCGGGGCGGTCATTGCGGGTGGTCTTGAGCGTTTCGAGGACTTTTGCGGTGTTGCCGGCGATGTCGCCCATGACCGTGTTTAATTGACATAAAGCAATTTTCATACGTCATCGCACGATCAAGGACGTCCCAGTCATTTCCACGGGCTTGGGTATGTCCAGAAACTCCAGCATGGTCGGCGCGATGTCCGAAAGCTTCCCGTCGCCGCGCAGCTTGAAATTGCCCGCCCCGATGACGATAAGCGGCACGGGATTGGTCGTGTGCGCGGTCATGGGAGAGCCGTCGGCGAGCTTCATCTGCTCGGCGTTGCCGTGGTCCGCGGTCACGATGCACACGCCGCCCTTGGCGAGAGCGGCCTCGACCACGTCGTGAACGCAGGCGTCGACGGTCTCGACGGCCTTTACCGTCGCGTCAAAGACGCCTGTGTGCCCGACCATGTCGCAATTCGCGAAGTTGCATATCACGACGTCGTACACGTCGGAACCGATGGCCCCGACGAGTTTGTCGCGCACCTCGAAGGCGCTCATTTCGGGCTTGAGGTCGTAGGTTGCCACTTTCGGGCTGTTGACCAGGATGCGGTCCTCGCCGGGAAACGGGTCGTTGCGCAGGCCGTTGAAGAAAAACGTAACGTGCGCGAATTTTTCGGTCTCCGCCGACCGCAGTTGACGCAGCTTGTGACTGGCCAGCACCTCGCCCAGTATGTTGATGTTGGGGATTTCGGGAAAGGCCTCTTCGAAACGACCGTTGTCGTAGTAATGGGTCATCGCGACGAAATGGGGCTTAATGGGGACCACAGGGAAATCGGCGAAATCCGGCTCAATCATGGCTTTTGTCAATTGCCGCGTCCGGTCGAAACGGAAATTGAAAAATATGACGCAATCGTCCTGCGCCATGCCCTTGTAATCGATCAGGCGCGGTTTTATGAACTCGTCGTTTTCACCGGCGTTGTAGGCGTCCTCGACGGCCTCTTTCCAGCTTGATACGCGCTTGCCAACGCCTTGCATGATGGCCTGATAGGCGATATTCGTTCGTTCCCAGCGCTTGTCGCGGTCCATCGCATAGTAGCGGCCGATGACGCTCGCCACGCGGCCGACCCCTGTTGAATCGATGCCTCGCTGCAACAGGGAAAAATGCTCGATCGCGGATTTCGGCGGCGTGTCGCGCCCGTCGGAAAGCCCGTGGACAAGGACGTTTGACAGGCCGCGTTGCCCGCACAATTTCAGGAGTGCGACGCAGTGGCGCGTGACCGCGTGGACGCCCTCTTCCTGGATAAGGCCGATGAGATGAAGCGCCGAGCCTTTTTTCTTCGCGAGATCAATAACTTTGATAAACGCTTCGTTTTCAAAAAAATCGCCGTCCGATATGGATTTGTCGATACGCGTGAGGCTCTGGTATATGACGCGGCCGGAGCCGATGTTCAAATGGCCGACCTCGCTGTTGCCCTGATAGCCTTCGGGAAGCCCCACGGCCAGGCCCGACGAGGCGACGATCGTGGCGGGGCAGGTTTTTTCATACCGGTCGGTAAACGGCGTTTTGGCCATGTATATGGCGTTCTCGTCGGTATTTTTCCCCTTGCCCCAGCCGTCGCGGATGATCAAACATACCGGCCGTTTATTCATTTACTTTTTTCTCCCTTGTACTCCTCGAAAAAATCCCAGGAATGTATCGTTCCGGCGCCCTTGCATGCCCAGCATTTGTCATTGCCCCCGCAATAAGGGCAGACGCCGGTTCCTTTACAAAAAGAACATTGGTCGTCGTACGACCCTTTCACGATGCCGTCCTCGGGGATGTTGGGCCACACGACATGGCGCTTCCCCGTGCCGTTGCAATAGACGCATTTTCCGGTGCCGTTGCAATACGAACAAACGCCGGGCCGTGTTGTGCACACGGGACATTTGGAGGGATTGTAGGCGGGCGCGCGTTGTTCGGTGCGCGCGCACGACGACACAACAAGCACGACCGAAAGACCCAGCATAAAAAGTTTCCGTTTCATGCATTCTCCTTTTTTAATGCCTATAAATATAGCAAATATCATATATTAAATACTAAATATTCGTACAATGACGGAATTTTGAAACGGGAAGCATGAGGTTATCATGAAGAAAATCACGATGTTTGCGGAGATGGCCCTGTGCGGCGGAATGCTGGTTTTTTGCGTCAATGCCCTGGCGCCCGGCGTTGCCGATCAATTCATCGCGCATACCGTTAAGAAAGGGGAAACGATAAGCCTCATTTGCATCGATTACTACGGCTATTTCAAGCCCGAACATTGCGCCATTATTCTTTCGGACAATCCTTTTATCAAGGACGCGAACGTGATTTTTCCCGGTCAGAAATTACACCTGCGCAACCCCGATTACAAACCGGAAAACGCCGAGGCCTCCGGGCCCGCGATCGAAAAAAACATACAGGCGACGCAAGGGGTGGTGACGTATGCAGAGGGGGACGTTTTCATAACGCCGAAATCCGACAATCAAAAACGGAAACTCTCGTCC
>JBAVGL010000319.1:0-2182 GCA_049684795.1 Chitinivibrionales bacterium
TAGCAGGTCAGATGCGTTGTCAAGTGTTAAAATGCACTTTGTAGAATATATGTGGCCTTTTTATGAAGCAGTTAAAGCTACTTACGATGGAATATGGAATGGCAAGTGGTGTTTAGTTTTTAGGCCGGGCAAAAATTGTGGTAAAAAATTGCCACAACCTACAACACGCAAAGGATCGCCATGCTATTGCTCTTGTGGTGCAAAGTTAATTGAGTCGCCTGAAGTACCCGGCGAAATGATTTGTCCATCACTTATTAGGTAGGCACGGCGTCCGTTTGCGGAACGTTGGGCGAAATATTCTGGCACCCCAAGACAGGAAAAAAAGAGGCGCGCGGAATACAAATCAATAAAAACGAAGACAATAATAGTCACCATAGAACCGGAGGAATTGCTAAATGGATAAGACAACAGCTTCCTTTGTGAAAGCTATTAAGCCGAAGATTGCTAATTTCAAAGCGAGAAGTATCAATGAAGCTCAAACGAAGGAGTGGTTGATTAAGCCATTTTTTGAAACTCTTGGCTGGGACTTCTCTAATCCTGATGAGGTAATTCCTGAAGATGACGATTCTACAGGAAAGAAACCTGACTACTCTTTCACTATTGATGGGAATGCAAAGTTTCTTGTAGAAGCCAAGCCAATTTCAAATCCACTTACCGATAATAAAATGATAACAGAGAAGCTGAATTATTGCCTCAATTCCCAAGTTCCATTCTTGATTATCACAAATGGAGAGCTCTATAAGATTTACTATGTGGAACTTAAAGGTGTTGGCAAGGACAAATTGCTCCAGGAATTTAGTATTTCAGATGAATACGATGATGAAATACTCGAAATGCTTTCAAAAAGCGCTTTCGGTCAAGATCACTTGCACACCTATGCAAAGAACATATTCATTTACACAAACGTAAAAACCGCACTTGAGAACCTTCTTCATGATCCTTCCAAAAAAATAATCGACATTTTGAACAACTCAATCAAAGAGAACCTCGGCCACAAGTTTGGTGATGACGAAATTGATGAAGCTCTGAAAAATATTACCGTCACCGTCAATACAGATTTTAATGAGCAAAAGGTTACAGAAAAAGAAAAACGCGAATCTTTGGTCGATAAAGAAAAATGGACAACGGCCTTTCAATTTAAAGATGGAAAGTGGGATGTTAGCCAACAACTTTACATGGATTTAGTCAAGGAGGCCAAGAAGGCCGGAATAGAATTTGAGGAAAATCCTACTAAATTTTACATTGGGTGGATTGGTGCGGGTAAGAACTTCTGCCAGGTTCATGGGCAGAAATCAGGCATGAAAATCTGGGTTACATGCAAAATGACAGACCTGACGGAACAGGAAACATTAAAGGTTCGAGATGTATCTCAAATTGGTCATTGGGGTATGGGGGATATTGAATTTAGTTTGAATAATCTGAAAGATTTCGAATGGGCAATTAACATTATTAAGAAAGCATATTCAAAAGGTCTGAAATAATTTGTTTGTTGCTTCAAATGGAAGGAATCCAGCATGAGCAAGAAATCAAAAAAAGCTAAAGCAAATTCTCTTTCTTCACCTTGGGTTAGCGAAGACGGCATTCACATGATGATGCCTTCAAAAGATATGTCAAAAGAGCAGATCGAAGCACTTACGTTGAAATATCAAGAGAATATTCGCAAGTCGGAAATATGGAGCCAAATTGTAAAGCAATATGGGAAAGATGAAGCGGAGAATCTTCTAAAGGAATTTCGGGTTGAAATACGTGAATAGCCATTTCGATCCATTTACAGACAAGAATAAGACGCGCGCCGGAGAAGAGGGGTGCCAGAAAAAATCGCCCAACAGCGCCAGCCCAAAATTGACGTTCCGGCTGGGGCACTCACCGCAGGCGGGTGCAAAGCCAACCCGCCTGTCAGTTCGTGTCCACCAGCCTACACTTGCCGGCTTCCAGCCGTCACAACTTCGGGCGAGTGGCGCAAACGTTAGCGTCAATAAATTTGAACAATTAGGATTTGCAGCCACACACCAATTTAGGAGGTATTATGCAGCGCGGATCAGGATCAGTTTTGGCCCGGGTATTTCTACTCCTTATGGTTGTTTCCTCGATAAAGGTTTATTCTGAGATCCCATTTTGCCTTGAATTGAGCCTTTCTGGTTGCGCAACTTTGCCGACCCTCGCTTATTCAGGTGGGTACAGT
>JBAVGL010000320.1:0-5730 GCA_049684795.1 Chitinivibrionales bacterium
CGCCCGCATCGCGGACGAGTGCGGAATTGACGTTGTGCTCATCGGCGACAGTGTGGGAACCAATGTCCTCGGTTATGCTGAAGTCTCGCAGGTGACCATGGAAGACATGCTCCATCATGTCCGGGCAGTGGCTCGTGGCGTCATGCGCGCATTTATCCTGGCGGACCTGCCCGCCGGGGCCATTGCTTCACCCGATGAAGCCTTGCATAATGCAGAACGGCTTTTGGATAACGGCGCGGACGGCGTAAAAATTGAAGGCGGGGTTGAAGTGGCCGACCGAATAAGCCGCATGGCGCGCCAGGGTATTGCGGTGTGCGCGCATATCGGGTATACTCCTCAGAAAATGGGGTCCAAGGCAGTCGTTCAGGGCAAAGATCTGAAACAGGCGCGGGAGCTTATTGACGGCGCTCTCGCCCTCGAAAAAGCAGGCGCGTTCATGATAGTTTTGGAACTCATCACAAAAGAGCTTTCGGGAGAGATTTCGCGCCTTTTGAAAATTCCCACCGTCGGCATCGGGGCAGGGCCTTTATGCGACGGCCAGGTCCAGGTGATCCACGATATTTCCGGCCTGAGCCCGCGGGTATTCAAACATGCAAAAGCCTATGGAAACGTGAAACAGGAATATGCACAAGCGATTTCCCAGTATGCGCGTGAAGTGCGCGAAGGCGTCTTTCCGACAGAAAAAAACGCCTTCTCTTTGGGGCCTGAGGTATTGAAGGAAATAAAGGACTGGATCGAAAAGAACCCGCAGAAATCAAAACCCTCTTTGCCTTAGATGATATTAGCCGGGTGGTCAAGTGTTTCCTCAAGCGCCATAGGGATTGCTTTGAGGGGTCCCAGGACTGCGACGCCCTTTTGGAAGTCCCCTTGGGGGAAGGAAATACTTGACTTCCCGGCTTTATTTCATACTTCCAAGGCATTACTGCCCGAAATACTTCTGAAGCAGCGCCAGGTCAAGCTGCGGATACACGGGATACCTGTCAAGCAGGCTTTTGATCCGCGCGCGCGCCCCGGCTTTTATCTTATTGTCAATAGAATATTTCGCCTTGCTCGGTTTGCCCGCATTTTCACCCAATTTGCTTATTTCCGGTTTTATATTTGCGAGGACCAACTTGATGATCGACGCGATTTCCTTCATTTCTTTTTCACCCATCCCGAGCGTCGTGACCGCGGGCGTTCCGATGCGAAGCCCGCTTGTGTACCAGGGCCCGTTAGGGTCGAAGGGCAGGGAATTGCGGTTGAGCGTGACAGCGCACTCCCGAAGGGCGCTTTCCGCCTGGCGGCCGGTCAGCGAAAAGGACCGAACGTCGATGAGCATCAAATGATTGTCCGTTCCGCCGGTGGCTACCTTCATTCCCTCGTCGATGCACGCCTGCGCGAGCGCGCGGGAATTCTCCACGATCTTTTGCGCGTACAGCTTGAACTCCGGGGCGTTGGCCTCGGTAAGGGCGATTGCCTTGGCGGCGATGATGTGCTCGAGCGGGCCGCCGATGACGAGCGGGCACCCTTTGTCAACAGACTCGGCGAATTCCCTGGTGCATAATATCAGTCCGCCGCGCGGGCCGCGAAGCGTCTTGTGCGTGGTGGTGGTTATTACCTGCGCATGAAGCACGGGATTATTATCGCCGGTAAATACACCGCCGGCGACCAGACCCGCGAAATGCGCCATGTCGACCATGAGCACCGCGCCCGCTTTGTCCGCGATGTTTCGGAGGCGTTTGAAATTAATAGATCGCGGATAGGCGCTGTATCCGGCGAGGAGAATAAGCGGCTTGATGTCAAGCGCTATTTTTTCGATGGCGTCGTAATCGATCAGGCCCGTTTCCTTATTGACGCCATAGGTATAGGCGTCGAACATCTGGGCCGACACATTGTGGCGGTAGCCGTGGGTCAAGTGACCGCCGGAATAGTAGTCCATTCCCAAAAGGCGCTGGTTGCCTATTTTTTGGCGAAGCGCGTTCCAATCGGCCTGCGACAAATGCGAAGGATTGGTTTCTTTGAGCGCTTCGAGTTCGGGAAGCTCAATGCGCGTATTGAGTATGGCCCAGTAGGCGATCAGGTTCGCATCCGCGCCGCTATGGGGCTGCACATAAGCATGTTCGCTTCCGAACAGTTTGCAGGCTTGTTCGCAGGCATAGGCTTCGATGTCGTCGACATTATCGCACCCCGCGTAAAAACGATGTCCGGGAAAACCTTCGGCGTATTTGTCGGTCAGCAGATTTCCCATGGCAAGCTGGGTAGACAGCGAACAGTAATTTTCGCTCGCGATAAGCTTTAAATTGCTTCGCTGATCGCCGAGTTCCCGCACGATGGATTGCGCGATGTTCGGGGCGACTTTGGACACCTCGGTAAGGTTCGCGAGATAGGCGAGAAATCCGGCGTCGATGTTTTCCGGTTTTGTTCGCGAAAGATACTCGGTGAGGGCGGATTGGGACATGCATCATCTCCTTGGGAACGTATGGACCTTCCCTGCCCAGGCGCGCGACAGGTAAAGGAATTCACTCCTTGATGGTCAGTTCCATCCGATACGCCAGTCGTGAAAAGTCCGTTATAAAATAAATTAAGCCATCATAAAAAAATATTGAGGTGCGATAATTAAGATCAATAAGCGATGACGCTTCTAAGCATCCGGAGGGATATTTAGGCACTTTTTTAATCGAAAAGCATATAGTATGTTATTTGGATGACCCCGCGTCTTTTCAGAACTCGGCTTTTTCCGGCGCTTTGCTGCGCCCTGTTTCTCATTTTTGCAAACTGCCTCCATAAAACCACGCTCGTTGAAAAGGGCAATTCCGAGCAGACCCTGTATATCGGCAATCAGGTCGAACCGCAGGACCTTGATCCGCAGATCATTACCGGCGTACAGGAATTTCGCATCGTTTCCGCTTTGTTCGAAGGCCTAACGATATTAGACCCCAAAGACCTGCGCCCGCTTCCCGGCGCAGCCGAGCGTTGGAGCGTTTCGGATGACGGCCGGACATTTACTTTTTTCCTCAGGAAAAACGGGAAATGGTCGAATGGCGATCCGGTAGTGGCTTCCGACTTTGTCTTTTCCTTTAAGCGCATCCTTTCCCCGGGCCTAGCTAGTGAATATTCGTACATGCTTTATTGCATAAAAAACGCCGAAGCTTTTAATAAAGGCACGGTAAAAGATTTCTCGCTGGTGGGCGCTCATGCCACGAGCGACTCGACCCTTGTCATTTTCCTTTCAAAACCAACGCCGTATTTTCTGTCGCTCATTTCTCATAGCTCCTGGTTTCCCGTAAACCCAAAAACGATCCTTAAATTCGGAACCTTCGACGAGCGCGGCACCAAGTGGACGCGTCCTGAAAACCTCGTGGGCAATGGCCCGTTCATGCTTGATAAGTGGCAGTTATTGACCCTGATCGAACTCAAAAAGAACCAGTTTTACTGGGACCATGCAAACGTAAAGCTAAACCGTATATGCTTCTACCCCATCGACAATACGCAAACCGAGGAACGCGCCTTTCGCACGGGACAGCTCCATGTGACCACGTCGCTTCCGCTCAACAAAATCGAGTGGTACAAAGCGCATAATCCTAGGGCCTTGCGGCTCGACCCCTATTTGGCCACGTATTTTTATTTGGTCAATGTCAACCGTCCTCCGTTTAACGACCCGCGCGTGCGCACGGCGCTATCCATGGCCATCGACCGGGAAAGCATCGTTAAAGATATTTTAAAAGGCGGTCAAATTCCGGCATGGTGTTTTACCCCGCCCAATACCGGCGGCTATACCTGCCCGCCAAAGCTTCGGTTCGATACCACGGAAGCGCGCAGGCTGCTCTCGGAGGCGGGCTTTGGTCCTTCGAGACCGTTTCCGCCTTTCAGCCTGCTCTATAATACCGCCGAAACGCACCATACCATAGCCCAGGCAATACAGGAAATGTGGAAAAAATACCTGGGTATCAAGGTGATCCTTAAAAACCAGGAATGGAAAGTGTACCTCGCCGCGACCCATAGCCAGGACTACGACGTCGCGCGCATGGGGTGGTCCGGAGACTATAACGACCCCAATTCGTTTCTTGACATGTGGATAACGGGCGGCGGCAACAACCGCACGGGCTGGTCGAATCCGGCTTACGACACGCTCATTTCACAAGCCTCGGAATGCCTCGACCAGGCCGGGCGGTTCGCTTTATTTCAAAAAGCCGAGGACATCCTGCTTGAGCAATTGCCGATAATCCCGATTTATTTCAATACGAACGATTTTCTGATTGCTCCTTCGGTCAAGGGGTGGTACCCGAATATTTTAAACTATCATCCCTATTCGTTCGTGTATTTGGAAAAATAATTGTAATGCTGAAATTCATTTTAAAACGGCTTTTTTTCGAAACGATCCCTTCGCTGCTGGTCATCATCACCATTACTTTTTTCCTCATTCGGCTTGCTCCGGGGGGGCCCTTCAGCGGTGAAAAAAGCATCGACCCGCAGGTGTTGGCGCAGCTTAACGCCCACTACGGGCTCGACAAGCCGCTTCTTGTCCAATATGTCAATTACCTGGCGAACGTCAGCCACGGCGACTTCGGGCCTTCGTTCAAATATCCCAACAGGAGCGTCACGGAGCTTATCGGCCAGTCGTTTCCCGTGTCCCTGGAGCTGGGGCTTATTGCGCTGGCCTTTGCGGTTGTTTTCGGCGTCGGCGCCGGCATCGTGGCGTCGCTTCGGCCCAACACCTTTTTGGACTATGCGCCCATGTCAATCGCGATGGTGGGAATTTGCGTTCCGACCTTCGTTCTTGGCCCGGTTTTAATACTGGTTTTCGGGCTGCACCTCGAAATATTCAACGTGTCGGGATGGGCGTTTCCACGAGACCGCGTCCTGCCCGCCTTGACGCTCGGCATGGCGTATGTAGCCTATATCGCGAGGCTTACCAGGGGTGGCATGCTCGAAATGCTTTTTCAGGATTTCATCCGAACCGCACGCGCCAAGGGCGTGCCAGAGATTACGGTAATTCTCAAGCATGCGCTCAAGGGCGGACTGCTGCCGGTCGTCTCGTTTCTGGGCCCGGCGGCGGCAGGCCTTATCACCGGATCGTTCGTGGTTGAAACGATTTTTCAAATTCCCGGACTCGGCCGTTTTTTCGTCATGGCCGCATTCAATCGGGACTATACCATGATTATGGGTATTGTGCTCTTCTACGCATTTTTGATAATCATGCTTAATACGATGGTGGACGTCGCGCTGACCATGCTCAATCCGCGACTTAGAACAAAGTGATAGTATGGACATTTCGTCAATTCCTGATTTGTCAAAAATCCCCAAAGGATCCTCGCTCTGGAAGGCCGGGCTTCGCAGGTTCTCGAAAAACCCCCTTGGGCTTTCAGGGTGTATTTTTTTATGCATTTTAGCGATACTGTCGCTGCTTGCGCCGTGGATCGCGCCCTATTCCTACGAAGCGCAGGACCTTTCCTTAGGCGCGGTAGGCCCGAATTCTTCTCATTGGCTGGGGACTGACATATTGGGAAGGGACCTGTTCACGCGCATCCTGTATGGCGGCAGGGTGTCGCTTTTGGTGGGGTTCTGCGCGACCGCGGTATCGGTGCTCATCGGCGTGACTTACGGCGCCATCGCGGGATACCGGGGCGGCATACTTGACACAATAATGATGCGGTTCGTCGACGTCATGTACGCCTTTCCCTTCACCATTTTCGTGATCATCCTCATGGTGTTTTTCGACCGGAGCCTGGTGCTGCTATTCGTGGCCATCGG
>JBAVGL010000321.1:0-12977 GCA_049684795.1 Chitinivibrionales bacterium
TATTGAAGCCCCGCAACCCTGTCTTTGGTGCCCGAAAGGGCCGTCAGCATTATTATGGGAACAAAATTGTCTTTGCCGAAAAACGATTTCATCTTTTTCGCAACGGCAAAGCCATCAATGTCAGGCATGACCACGTCAAGCACGACGAGATCAACGACGCGCCGCTCTATGATATTGAGCGCCTCGGTCCCGCTGAAACAGGTGATCACGGTATAGCCGCAGGCTTTTATGTACTCCGCCACGAGCTCCGCGACCCGGATTTCATCATCGACGACCAGAATTGTATTGACTTTGGCCTGACTATTTGGAATTAACGAATTCATAGAGTTTTCTTTTAAGCTCAATAAGGGCTTTGCCGCGATGACTGATTCTGTTTTTTATGCCGCCGTTCAGTTGAGCGAATGTTTTATTGTATCCCGCAGGGATAAATACCGGATCGTACCCGAAACCGTTATCGCCAACGGGGCTCCGGCCGATAACGCCTTCGCACACACCTTCGGCGGAAACAATTTCCTTTTCGGACGCTACAAACACAAGGACGCACCGAAACCTGGCCTGCCGCTTTTCCCGAGGGCAGGCCTTTAACAAATGTAAAAGCTTTTCAAGGTTTTTCCGGTCGCCCGCGCCTTCGCCCGCAAAGCGCGCGCTTTTGATCCCCGGTTCCCCTTTGAGAAAATCAACTTCAAGCCCGGAGTCGTCCGCAAGACTTGGCTTTCCCGTCCGCGAAAAAACCCAGGTCGCTTTACCGAAGGCATTTTGATAAAACGTCTCACCCGCTTCGGGAATCGGTACGATTGGGTCCCAATAATCCCGCAAGGAAGTCAAAACGACCGGCATATCATTGAAGAGCGTTTTGATTTCAGCGAGTTTGCCCGTATTACCGGTTGCAACTATGATCTCACTTAGCATGTTCTGCTATCCCGCCACGAAATTAACAAGCTTTTTAGGCACGACAATTACTTTTTTAATTGTCTTGCCCTCTAAAAGCGGTTTAATTTTTTCAAGGTCCCGCGCGGCCGATTCCAACTCCTGTTGCGAAGCGTCAATTGCCGCGCTGAACTGGGCGCGCAATTTTCCGTTTATCTGGACGACGATGGTCACGGTGTCGTCTCTGGTCAGCGCCTCGTCAAAAACCGGCCATTGCCGGTTAAGAACAAAACCTTTATTTCCAAGTCGCTCCCATAATTCATCGGCGCTATGCGGAGCAAATGGCCCGAGCAGCATTATTAATATTTCCAGGTCCTCGCGCGCCGCGCCTTTGGAGCTGAGCTCATTAAGAAACTCCATCATTCTCGCAATCGCCGTATTAAATTGCATACGATCAAGATCAAAGGTCACCTGCTTGATGACGCGATGGCGCAGCCGCATGGCGGAACCTTCCGCGGGGGCCTTTGACGGATCGAAATCGTCGACAAGGCGGAATACCCTGCGTAAAAAACGGTTGCACCCTTCGATGGCGCGCGGGTCCCAGGGCTTGGGCAGCTCAAAGTCGCCCATAAACATTTCATATAACCTGAGCGTGTCGGCGCCGTATTGCGCGATAACGTCGTCCGGATTAACGCCATTGAGCTTGGACTTGGCCATTTTTTCGATTTCGGCCGTCAGCTTTTCACCGGTTGACTTTAAATATGCTTCCTCATTCTTAAATTCGACTTCGGAATATTCGTGGTACTTTCCGGCATTATCGGTGAAGGTCCGGGCAAGCACCGTCCCCTGGTGCCGCAATTTTTTAAAAGGCTCTTTGGTCGACACGAGACCGCAATCATACAGCACTTTATGCCAGAACCGCGCGTAGAGCAGATGCAATACCGCGTGTTCGGCGCCGCCAACGTACATATCGACGTTCATCCATTGCTTCTCGTGCTTTCCGGTCCACGCCTCTTCCGGATTTTCTGAGTCAAGGTACCGTAAATAATACCAGCACGATCCGGCCCATTGCGGCATGGTGTTCGTTTCACGCCTGGCCGGTTTGCCGCACCGCGGACAGGCGGTGTTGACCCATGCCTGGATCGTCGACAGCGGCGACTCGCCCGTGCCGGACGGCTCAAATTTGTCAACGTCGGGAAGCATGACGGGAAGCTGTTCATCGGGCACGGCCACGATCCCGCATTGTTCGCAGCGGACAACGGGAATCGGCTCTCCCCAATAACGCTGGCGGGAGAACAGCCAATCGCGCAGCCGATACGAGACCGCTTTCCTGCCTTCTCCACGGCCCTCGAGTTGAGCGATGATCTTGAGCGTGGCCTGGGTTGTAGGCAAACCATCAAGATCATTGGAATTGACGCTGACCCCTTCCTCGACAAATGCGCTATATGGCAAGGTCGTTTGCGCCGTCGCCGGACGAACGACTTCGATAACGGGCAGGCCGAATTTCGTTGCAAATGCAAAGTCACGCTCGTCGTGGGCCGGAACGGCCATGATCGCGCCCGTTCCATACGTGGAAAGAACGTAATCGGCTATCCAGACGGCGATTTTCTTCTTGTTCACCGGATTGACGGCATAAGCTCCGGTAAATACCCCGGTCTTGTCCTTTGCCAGGTCGGTCCGCTCCAAATCGCTTTTCCGCCTCGCCTGCGCCTGGTAAGCCTCCACGTCCTTTTTTTTATCGGGCGATGTGATTGAATCGATAAAGGGATGTTCGGGCGAAAGAACCATGTAGGTGGCCCCATAAAGGGTATCGGGCCTGGTCGTAAACACGCGGAGTTCCTTTGGGACTTGCATGGTGTCGTCGGCAATTTTAAACGTCACTTCAGCGCCTTCGGAGCGGCCTATCCAGTTTTTCTGCATGAGAAGCGTTGATTCCGGCCAGTCAACCTCCTTAAGGTCCTCAAGCAAACGGTCGGCGTAACGGGTAATGCGCAACAGCCATTGACGGAGGGCCTTTCGCTCGACCTTGCTGCCGCAGCGCTCGCATGTCCCGGATTTTACCTCTTCATTGGCCAGGCCGGTTTTGCATGACGGGCACCAATTGATGGGCATAACGCCTTCATAGGCAAGGCCCATTTTGAATAACTTTAAAAATATCCACTGCGTCCATTTATAATAGTCCGGCGACGTCGTGTTGATCTCGCGGTCCCAGTCATAGCAAAACCCCACGGAATCAATTTGCCGGCGGAAATTCGCGATCGCCTTTTCAGTCGTTGTCCTCGGATGGACCCCGGTTTTGATGGCATAATTTTCGGCGGGCAGGCCAAAGGCGTCCCACCCCATCGGGTGCAAAACGTTAAAGCCCTGCATGCGCTTCCACCGCGCAATGATGTCGGTCGCCGTATATCCTTCGCAGTGCCCCACATGCAGGCCCGTGCCCGACGGATAAGGAAACATGTCAAGAACATAATATTTCGGTTTTGAGGGGTCGAATCCGGTATTATGCAGCCTGGCCTCGCGCCAGCGGGCCTGCCATTTGGGTTCAATTTCGCCGGGTCTGTATTCGCTCAAAATAAACCTCTAATCATGATGATAGCGTTTGTCTAAAATAGTCGATCGTTTTCCTTAAGCCTTCGTCCAGATTGACGCGGGGTTCCCAACCGAGTTTTTCTTGTGCAAGCGTTATATCGGGCTGCCGCTGCCGGGGATCGTCGGGCGGAATGCCCTTGAAAACGATTTGTCCTGTGCTTTTCGTCAAGGTAACGACTTTTTCGGCCAATTCCCTTATCGTAAACTCGCCCGGGTTGCCCATGTTTACCGGTCCTATGAACCCATCCTGGTTCATGAACCGGACCATTCCCTCGATGAGGTCGTCAACATAGCAGAACGACCGCGTTTGCGAACCGTCGCCATAAATAGTGATATCGCGGTTTTGCAGGGCCTGGACGATAAAATTCGACACGACCCTTCCGTCGCCGGGATGCATCCGGGGCCCGTAGGTATTGAATATTCTTATGACGCGTATGTCAACGTTGTTCTGACGATGATAATCGAAGAAGAGCGTTTCGGCCACGCGTTTACCTTCATCATAGCATGATCTGACGCCGATGCAATTGACATTACCCCAATATTCCTCGCGCTGGGGATTTTCCTTCGGGTCCCCGTATACTTCGGAGGTTGAGGCTTGCAGAACCCGCGCGCCGACCCTTTTCGCCAGGCCCAGAACATGAATGGCGCCAAGCACGCTCGTTTTAGTCGTCTTGACCGGGTTATACTGGTAATGAACGGGAGAAGCGGGACAGGCAAGGTTATATATCTGGTCGACCTCAAGAAAAATGGGGAACGCGATATCGTGGCGCAAGAGTTCGAAATTCCTGCACGACATAAGATGCTCGATGTTTTTCTTGCGGCCGGTAAAATAATTGTCCAGGCAGATCACGTCATGGCCTTCCTTTACAAGCCGCTCGCACAGAAAGGACCCTAAAAATCCGGCGCCGCCCGTGACCAATATTCTTTTTGTCAATGGATTCATTATTTTGATGCCCTCGATTCATTTTAATTGGGCGCAGGCAGGTCACCTATTACCTATCACCCATTACCTATAACCATTATATTGCCTTTATCCGCACCTCTTCCATAAGCTGCCATACCTCATCGCGGGTTATGTTTCCCGGACCGAAGTGCATGGCGTTTGAAGTGCCGCAGGCCATGGCCATCCGGCACATTTCGGTAAAAGAAAACCGGCGTTTATACCCCACCGTAAGGCCCGCCACAACCGCATCGCCTGAACCCACCGTGTCCACGGCACGAACCGAGGGCGCGGAACAGAGCAGGCAATCGTTTTCATTAATGGCTATCATGCCGTCAAAACCTAATGAAATGAAAACATATCCAACGCCCATGTCTTCAAGACGTTTCCCTTTAAGAGCGATGTGATGGACTCCCTGGATTTTTTCATTGAAAAAACCTTCCAGTTCTTCAAGGTTGGGCTTGACCATATCGGGCTTGGCCCGCACTCCTATTTTGAGGGCCTCGCCGTGAGTGTCAAGTAAAACGACGGCGCCTTTTCCCTTGCAAATTTTAATTAATTTTTTATAAGCATCATCGCCCATCCCTTTAGGAATGCTTCCGCACAATAAGCATATGTCCCCTGATGCGACATTCGATTCAAAATAGTGGAGCACCTCATTCTCAACGCTTGAAGGGACGCCTGCGGAGGCGCTGTTGATATGCGAAGTCTGCCCAACCTTGGTTTCAATAAGGGTTATATTGATACGTGTGGCGCCTGGAACGGAAACAAAATGCGTTTCAATTCCCATTTCATGCAGGTACTGGATAAATTGCGCCTGATTATTTTCGTGGACCGCCCCAACGACACGAACATCCTCTCCCAATGTTTTTATCGCCTTCGCGACGTTTATTCCTTTGCCTGCCGGAATAATTCTTGCGGGGACGCCGTTCATGGTGTTACCCAGTTGAATTTCCTCGATATCATAAATAGCATCGACGGCGGGGTTCAAAAGCGTGCAATATATCAGGCTATCCCCCTTTTGTGAGCAAAAAGATGATCTTAAGGCCTTTCAACATCATAATCATAAGCACGATCGCCAAACCAATTTGTAAATATTGCAAAATTCTTGTAATTCGCTTAAAATTTTTCATTTGGAATTTCGAAACCAAGGCAATTTATGTAAAATACAATAATTGCGTGGGAAAAGTCCTAACAATGAAAAAAATGGAAACGGGATATTATTAAGCATGAAAATCAGCGTAAATATTTTGATTCTCAATGAATTTTTTGGAGATTCTTGCGGTTTTAATTCGTCTAACCTGTTAGAAGTTGAATGAACGATCACAATAGCGATTGAAAATTTACCGATGTCAACAACTGAAAAAAGGAACCGCTATACCGATGAATTCAAGCGGGAAGCGGTAAAAGCGCTTATAAAAAGCGGCAAGCCCGTCGTCGTGCCCTCTGGATTTTTATTCAAACGGTCGAATATTAAGCGAAACCATGGCCTCGCCCACCGTGTAAAAAGAGCCGGTAACGCAGATCACGTCTTCCCTGCCGTTAAAAGCCGATTCGACGGCATCCTTCACGCGGGGAACGACTTCAACGAGATATTTAAAATCAGATGGAACCTTTTGGGAGAGGAATCCTGCGTCAGCGGCACGTTCAATTGCGGGTTGAGTAATGACCAAATGACGCGCATATTCGCAATAGTGCTTAAGAATGGAGGCAATATCCTTATCTTTCATGATGCCTGTCACAATACATATCTGCTGAGCGCGAAATCTGATTTTGAGCGTCTTAATTAATTGCCTTGCCGCATCGGGATTGTGTCCTACATCAAATATGACGGTTCGGTCACGTATCTTCATTACCTGAAAACGGCCGGGCAAGAATGATCTCTCAGTTCCTCGCGCGGCTTTATCAAGATCCGCAAATCCCGCCGCTTCAAGGGTTTTAAGCGCAACCAGGCAGTTTTGCACCTGATAATCGCCCGGCATTACCGTTGAAAACAAGTGGTTTTTATAATAAAAAGTGGTACTATTTTCCTGTTCGGCACTATTCCGAGCGTCCTTTCCGGAAATAAAAAAACATGGCGCATTCAATTCTTTGCACCTGGCACGCGCAAGCCCAACGATCTCCTTTTGCGGCGGTAGCGCCATCACCA
Organism: Chitinivibrionales bacterium; assembly: GCA_049684795.1. Lineage (GTDB taxonomy): Bacteria > Fibrobacterota > Chitinivibrionia > Chitinivibrionales > FEN-1185 > JBAVGL01. Next base: position 6,546 of record JBAVGL010000321.1, read on the forward strand.
GCGGAATTCCTTTCTTGACAATCCCTAATTTTTCCCCGGCAATTGACACAAGATCATCGCCGAGAAAATTCATATGGTCCATGGCAATGGTTGTTATCGAGGCCACTTTTGGCATTATTATGTTCGTCGAATCGAGTCTTCCCCCCAGGCCGGTTTCAAATACCGCCCAGTCCACTTTTTCCCGTTTGAAAAGTTCGAACGCCAAAAGGGTCACGGCCTCGAAAAAAGTGAGCCGGAGGTCTTCGATAAGCGGTTCAACGCTCCGGTAAACATCCATCCATTGCCGGGTGGCGATGGGTTTCCCGTTTATCATGAAGCGCTCTTCGAAGGCAACAATATGTGGCGACGTAAACAGTCCCGTTTTAAACCCGTGTTCGCGAAGCATGGATTCAATAAAAGCGCTCGTTGACCCTTTCCCGTTGGTGCCGGCAACATGAATGCACCGGTAAGCGTTCTGGGGATTGCCAAGGGTTGCGGCCGCCGAAAACATCCGGTCCAGGCCCAATTTAATACCCTTTGTCGTGCGGCTGAAAAGATTGCGTTCTATGTCTGAGGCTGTCTGCATACGGCGCTATTGGTTAAATGTGCTGGCCGAATAGTTGCCGGAGCCGGGGAAGGTTGAGTTCGTCGAGCCTGTCAACAACGCAATCGGCCTCGGCAAGGCTTGCGCGCGGATAGGTTGTCGTAACCGCCACCACTTTCATGCCGCCCGCCCGGGCCGCGGCAATGCCGACGTGCGCATCTTCAAAAACGACGCACTGCGACGGCGGGATACCCATGTTTTGTGTCGCCGTCAAAAATATCTGCGGATCGGGCTTCCCAAATTGTACGTCTTCTCCGCATACGATTGAATTGAAAAAATCGCCGAACCCCAGTTTTTCAAGGGCGGTGGTTATGTTTGCGCGCGGGGCCGATGAACCGATTACGCAGGGAATATCGAACTCCTGAAGCATGGTTAGAAAAGGCTCCACGCCCGGGAACGTGACGGCGCCGCTGCGCATGACGATCTCACGGTAAAGCAGCTCTTTCCTTCTGTCAAGCCTCCGGATTTCGGTCATGTCGGTCGTCCATTCGAAAAGCTGCGGAATGATCTGTTCGTTTTTCATCCCGAAACTCTGCTTGAACAGATGTTCGGGAAATTCGAGTTTTTCTTCCCGCGCAAGCATTTTCCAGGCTTCGATGTGATGGGCCGAAGAATCGGAAATAACGCCGTCCCAATCAAAGATGCAACCGAATATCATATTGACAAGCCCTATTATTTGAGGAAAATGATGACGCCTTTGCGTACCATCATCACGCCAATGGCCGCGAGCAGAAGGCTGGCGAGTTTTGACACTGTTTTTGCCCCAGTTTTGCCGAGAACTTTATTTATTCCCTGGGAAAACCATAAAACGACACCGGCAATGCCGATATTGAGCACCAATCCGAGGATCGTGGGTTTGTAGCCGTATTCGCGCAGCAATAGTAGCGTGGTGGTAAGCACCGCGGGACCAACGATGAGCGGGACTCCGATGGGCACCGCGCCAAGCGCTTCGGGATCGATCTGGCGGTGGGGTTTTTCAAGGGTCAACAAATCGGAAAGGGAAATGGCGAACAAAAGCACCCCTCCAGCTATCATGAAATCGGCTATGGAAATTCCAAGAAGCCGCAGCAGCAGTTCGCCTACCGCTAAAAAGATAAGCGCGACGGCCATTGCCGTAATCACGGACTGAAGGACCAGCTTGCGCGAGCTCTTCTCGCTGATTCCCTCGGTCAGGTTCATGAACATGGGAAGTATGCCGATCGCGTCAACGGCAACGAACAGGGGAACGAAGCAGAGCCAGAACGCCGCGGAGATCATTGCGCTTCTTTTTCCCGGAATTCGTAGGAAATAATATAACTTTCATCTTCGCGCTTGGTCGAAATACGAAAGCCGGAATTGTAGAAAACCGAAAGCATAAGCTGGTTTTGCGCCAGCACGCGCGCGTCGAAGCCGATGACGCCGCGCTTGCGGGCGATATCGGTAAGGATCTCGAGAAGGTCGGTGCCCATGCCCTTCGCCTGCCAGTCGTCGCGCACCAAAAACGAGACTTCCGCCTTATTGGTTGACTTGTTAAGATAATAATGCGCCACCCCGACGATCTGCTCGCCCCCGGAGTCCTGGATGAAAGCGGCGATGGCCATATCTTTCGAAAAATCGATGGTCGTAAAGTCCTGGATGAATTTATGGGGGAAAGACTTGATGGGCTGGAAAAAACGGAACGCTATGGATTTTTCCGACAGGGAATAGAACATGTCGCGCAGAGCCTTGTCGTCGGACGGCCTGACCGGGCGAAAGAACAATTGCGTTCCGTCGGAAAGCGTCCTCGTGGTCTCGAACTCGCGCGGATACTGCGAAACACCCACGGGCAGTTCTTTCTGATGGGCGTAAATATAATGGCGCTTCTTCGCTTCTTTCAGGATTTCATTGCGGTAGTCGGGATGCGCGATTTCAGCCAGCGCAAGAACCCGTTCGCGGATGTTCTTGCCGAAAAGATTCGCCACGCCGTATTCGGTTACCACGTAATGAACGTCGGCGCGGGTGAGAACGACGCCGGCGCCCTCGGTCAACCGCGGCACGATCCTCGATATTTTCCCGTCCCTGGTCGTTGACGGCAGGGCGATGATCGCCTTTCCCTCCTTCGACCGAACCGCTCCGCGGTTAAAATCGGCCTGACCGCCGACCCCGCTGTAAAAATTATAGCCGATTGAATCCGAGCAGACCTGTCCGGTCATGTCGACTTCAATGGCCACGTTAATGGCGACCATTTTATTGTGCTGGGCGATGATGAACGGATCATTTACATATTCGGAAGGCCTGAATTCGAAGAGGGGGTTTTCATTGATATAATCGTAGAGCTTCCGCGTTCCCAGGCAGAAACTCACGGTTATTTTCCCCCGGTTGATCGTTTTCCTGCTTCCGGTAAGCACCTTGTTTTCGATGAGCGGGATGATCGCGTCGTTGATCATTTCCGTGTGCATGCCGATGTCGTTTTTGTTAAGCAGATAATGCAGGACGGCCTGCGGGATGTTCCCGATGCCGACCTCAATCGTGGACCCGTCTTCGATGAGCGATGAAATATTGGTGGCAATCGCGTCGATGACGGGATTGCTCGGCGGAAGCGCAAATTCCAGGATGTCCCTTTTGCTTTCCACGATAACATCGACCTGATCCAGGGAAATGAAGGAATCCCCCATGGTCCGGGGCATTTTCTCATTGACTTCAGCGATAATGAGCAGGCTGTTTTCAACCGCGGACCGTACGATATCGACCGAAATACCCAGGCTCAGCTGGCCGTTTTTGTCCGGCGGGCTCGTTTGAATGAGCGCAACGTCAAGGGGAATTTTCCCGGTCTTGAACAGGGCGGGGATTTCGGAAAGGAAAATCGGAGCATAATCTCCCCTGCCGCTGACGATGCCTTCCCTGACGTTGGGGGCCAGAAAAAAGCTGCATGTCCGGAATTTTTTGCTGTTTTCTTCGCGAATATACGGCGCTTCCCCCTGCGTGAGCAGGTGATAAATTTCTGCGTCAACGATGTCGTTGTTTTCGCTGACAAGGGCCTCGACCAGCTCCTGGGGCTGTCCGCAGCCCGTCCCGATGAATATCCGGTCTCCCGGCTTGATTTTCTGGATGGCCTGCGAGGCGGTCATGGTTTTATTTTTATAGTCTTCCTGCCATCCGAGCATGTTATCCATTCTCCTTTGAAAAAATTATCCGCGCGTCGACGACATAGGCCCCGTCGCCTTCGGCCCCCACCTTGAGCGGGTTGATGTCGACTTCCTCGATTTCCGGGAAATCCATGACAAGCTGCGAAAGCCGCTGAAGGGCGACCACGATCGCATTGATATCGACCGGTTTTTCTCCGCGGGCTCCCCGCAACAGCTTATAGGTCCGCGTGCCCTCGATCATTGCCAGGCACTCTTCCTCGGTAAGCGGGGCAAGCCCGAAGACCACGTCCTTCAGGACTTCGACGAAAATGCCGCCGAGGCCGAACATGAGAACTGGACCGAACTGCGGGTCTTTTTTCATGCCCAATATGACTTCCCTGCCTCCCAGGATCATTTTTTCGATAAGGACCCCCCTGATCTGGGCGTCGGGTTTTTTCCGCTTGATCCGGAGCATCATGAGCTCATAGGCGTCCTCGACCGCCGCATTGCTTGTCAGTCCGACCTTGACGCCGCCAACGTCTGATTTGTGAAGAATGTCCGGGGAAGAAATCTTCATTGCCAGAGGAAAACCAACTTCGCCGGCGAATCTGACCGCTTCTTCGACGCTGGTCGCGAGCATCCCCGGCGGCACATTGAAATTGTATGCCTCCATGATCGTTTTCGCGTCGGTTTCGCCGATTTCATATCTTCCTCTGTTCAAATAGGTCTTAATGGTCTTGATGACGGGGTTTTTGTTCACCGCAAACCGCTCGACGACCCTCAGCGGCCTGCGCTTGTACCTGCTGTATCGTACCATCTCAAGCATCGCCCGCGCGGCGCGTTCGGGGATCGGATACTGCGGGATCCTGTTTGCACGAAGTATATCCACTCCTTTGATGATCGTCTGGGCGCCCATAAAGCACGAAAAAACCGGTTTTCGGTATTTTTTGGAAAGTTCCACGATCGCGGTGGCGGTGGCGACGTCATCAGTCATTTTCTGAGGCGTCAGGATCACGATCAGGCTGTCGACGGAAGTGCTCGCAAGCAGAAGGTCGATCGTTGCGGCATATGCCGCTCCGCCCGCGTCGCCCAGCACGTCCACGGGATTGTGGGTTGAGGCGGCGGGCGGTAATAATTTTTTTAATCTTTCCTGCGTCTCGTCGTCGAGTTTCGCCATGTGGAGCCCCGCCATCTCCAGGGCGTCGGACATCATGATGCCCGGGCCGCCGGCATTGGTGATCACCGCGATACGGTCGCCCTGCGGGAGCGGCTGATAGGCGAAGGCCATGGACACGTCGAAAAGGTGCTCGATCGAATCCACGCGGATCACGCCTGTCCGGTCAAAAGCGCACCGGTAGGCGGAATCGGCGCCGGCAAGACTGCCCGTATGTGAAGAAGCGGCCTTCGCGCCGGTAGTGGTCCGGCCCGCCTTGAGGATGACGATTGGTTTGGTCTTGCCCACGCGCTCGGCAACGCGCATGAATTCCTGTCCGCGGGAAATGTCCTCGAGATACGCGGCGATCACGCTCGTGGCCTCATGGCGCTGGAGATTCTGGATGAATTCCACTTCGTCAAGTGTCGCCTTGTTTCCGAGCGATGCAAGCAGCGAGAACCCTATCTTGTTTGAAGCGGCCATGTCCTGGATGGCGGTGATCAGGGCGCCTGATTGGGAGATTATGGCGATCGAGCCCGGCTCCCCGAGGGCCTGACCGAAAGACGCGTTTAACTTATGCCACGGGTTTATAAACCCCAGACAGTTGGGGCCGAGCATGGTCATATTGTTCTGCCGCACAAAACGCGCGATTTCCAATTGCAGCTGTTTGCCTTCTTCGCCGGTTTCCTTAAAACCCGCCGTAATGGTAATGATGCTGAGAACGGATTTTTCAGCGCACTCCTTCAGCACGGGAAGCACCTGGTCGCGCTTGACGGCAATGACCGCGCAGTCCGGTGCATCGGGGATATCTTTGATTGATGCGAAGCAGGTCCTTCCGAGGATTTCGCTGGCCGTCGGATTAACTGGATAAACATCGCCCTTAAAACCGCCGTCAATGATGTTCTTCAGTATGCTGAACCCGACTTTCGCCGGGTTGGCCGAGGCCCCGATCACCGCAATGGAACGGGGACGCAATAATTTGTCAAAACTCATCGTGCATGCTTCTTTGCTGGTAATGTTTGGAGGATTTTGAAAAGTCTTATAAAATATATCCTGTGAGCAGCTTTTACTACATTTAGCATGTCCCTCTTAAATAGTCCCACCCATAGTGGTTGCATTTTTCACCTAAGTTACTATAGTCAGGAATTAAGTTTATTCAATATCAAAAGCGCTAGTATTATTTTACAATTTTGGTTTGTCACTTGCAAAAAGCATTTTTGACCAGGATTCACCTGATTTAAATGATTGCCCTGATTTTGCTGAAGAAAAAGAATATTTTTTTATAATCTTTTAGCTTGAAGTATCTGCATTTACTGCACGGATACTTTAAACTGAGTCACTCCTATGAGACCATTTCAAGCTGTTTTTATTCATTCGGACAAAATTGAGCGTTACCATTACCCTCGGAATTGTCCTTTTAAAACCGAACGGGCGGCATTGACAAAAAATATCCTGGTGTCAATGAAGTATTATACAGGCGACTTAAGAAAAGAAACAGCGCCGGTCGATGTCGCGGATGATGTCCTTTTCCGGTTTCATTCACGCGAATATATTGAAACGCTCAAGCGAGTTTCCGGCGGTGATATCCGGCCGCACGACCTATTTCTGGGTCT
>JBAVGL010000322.1:0-3393 GCA_049684795.1 Chitinivibrionales bacterium
GTCTATGACAACCTTTGAAGTGATAATTCCATCTTTGTCATCGTACGCCGAATCCCCAAGTTCCGTGTACTTTCCGCCGACCATAATCAATTGCGGATTTACGCCTTTTAAAACAATGACCGGTTTCGTTACGTCCTTGACCGTGAGTGTTATCCAATTCGACGTGTCGATTCCCTGGGAATTCGAAACAACGTATCTGTATCTGCCCTGGTCCGAATAATTGGTCTGAGAAATCGTATACGTCTGATTGGTGGAAAGCGATGTAGTGCCGCCTTCCTTGAACCAGGAAAAGACAGGAGTCGGGTTGGCCTCGGCATTGACTGTCGCTGCAAAGGAGGCCGGCTGGCCTTTATTTACGGCAATGTCGGCGATTGTTTTTCCGGCAATCGGGGCAACCAGGACGTCGGACACGTTGATTTTTATCTTTCCGGCATTGCTGGTATTTTTCCCGTCCGAAACCGTAAAACTTAGACTATCGGACCCTAAAAACCCGGTCTTGGGCGTGTAGGTCAGTGCCGGGGCCGTGCCTGAAAGGTCGCCATTTGCAGGCGGAGTAACAATGGTCCAGCCAGAAAGCGTATCGCCGTCAATGGGATCGGCGGTGAGGGTAAAAGGCAGCGCCGTATTCTTCTTGGTTGAAAGGTTCTGATCGTTTGCTTTGGGCGGGACATTGTAATCGAGAGCGGTTGTGTCGGAGCTCTTATTATGCGCCGAAGATTTGTCTGAAGCCGTGATAATTACCCTGTTGGAATGATAGCTTGTCAAAACCGCTTTAATCGTATACTGGCTGTTTACATCAGGCAATAAAACCGTGGAGGCGCCTGAATTCAGCATCCAGGAAACAGTATCAACGCCGCTCTGGTCCGTAATGGCGTAAACGAGCGTGTCGTTTGGATTGGCCGTTCGTGTGTTGGTAGCAGGACCGCTGATCTTGGTAATCCTGGGACCAATCGTATCAACAATACTGGGTATGCTTGCCCACAAATGCACGGTCATGGTATCGGCATTGCCCTTTTTGTCCTTTGCGATAATTTTCGGGTAATAATTATTCGTGTCGAAGGCGGCGAAGGTGTAGGAATAAACGGCATTAATAATCGTGTCCTTTGCGGGTAAACCCGGCATCAAAATAAAGGACAATGAATCGCCGGTGGATATATCAGAAAGCGTTAGATAAATGGTGCCGCCTTCGGTCCCATTCAGATTGACCGAATCCTTATTCCAGTGCGGTAATTTATACTGGGTATCTATTGAAGCGGTCACCGTTATCGTCACGGTCTGAGTGTCAAAATAAGCCGGGCTGTCGGTGTCAGTGACCTTGAAAATCACCTGATGGTCACCAAGAAAACCCGTTGGCGGCGCCCATTTGAAAGGCGGGGTGAATTGGGTAAAAGACACTGTATCTTGTTTTACATAAAAAGAATGCGCTTGCGCGGCATTGCTGTCATTCACGAAAACCGACAGGCTACACGTTTGGGCCGCGGTTATGTTTTTTGTTCCGTTTATCACCAGGTGCGGCCAGGTATGCGGAACGGGTTTGCCAAGAATATTAAAATAGGCATATGCGGAGTTCTTATTCTGTCCAGCAAACACCGTGGCAACGAGAGTGCTTTTATCTTTCGAGGCGAAAGACGTTTTGAACCAAAGCGTATCGTTGTTTTTCAATAGAAACAGATTTTTAATTATTGTGTCAATTTCGATATTGCCTTCCGACGAATAAAATATCAGGCCGATTGAATCGACATCCGCGGGCAGGTTCGATGTGATCCCGACTTTAACCGTATTGCCGACGCTGTCCATCAGAGTATCGGCGCTTATTACACCGGCAGAGGATTCCAGGGTCAAATAGAGCTTGGTATTGGAAGGATCATAGGGATTTGGCGGGGCGTTGACGCAGGATACGAAAAAGTAAAGCAAGGAAGACGATATGACGGCAGCTATACTTTCAAACCAAATTGAACGAGACATAGGAATTCCTTTTAAAAAGCTCATGTAAAAAATACTTTACGTTGTAACGGCTGACCGAGAAAGCCGCGCAGAAATATTGCTTACCTATTTGTGCACAGATACATTCTTTTTCAATAAATCATACAAGCTGCCGCGAGATGTTATAACATCATCGATAAACCACTTTTCGTTTATCTTTATTAATTTTAATTTAATATCGAAAGCGGTATCAGAAATTTTAAATTTTACTCTTGCGAAGGTAGTGCCTTTTAGAGTAAGTAAATCGATTTTCCCTAATTTAAACCCATCATTATCCTGGCAATCGCAAACCGGGTCATAATCAAATCCTACTTGCTCTTGTTTTTCATCTAATTTCATTAAATTCAGGAATTCAGGAGAATAAATCGTATCAATTGATTTAGGGTTCATGGATGAAAAACCGGTTTTATTATTCTGATAATGCGAATAGAGATTGGAAACAAATTGATATGCGCCGTTTTGTCCATTTGCACATTGAACAATAGGCAACATTATTAACAACCATCCTAATTTGATTTTCAATTTTGTGTCCCTTTCCATCTGTAAATGTGGTATTCAGCTTTGTTTTCTTTAAACTTCGAGCCTGGATATAAGTCATCCTGTATAAAGTCTGATATCCATTTCGTGCCACTATACATCTCAATATGTCCAAAGGGGTCACTGGCGCCTTGAAAGCTTTGCATGACAATAATATCACCCTTGACCGGATTATATAAATTGGCGGATACTTCTTTAAAGCCATATTTTTCTAAGTATGGCCCATAATCTTTACCTGGTACGGGGTGTGGTGTTATATCAATTCCTCCGGCGAAAATTCCCTTCCTTACATGGGTTGCGCATTTGCGTTCACCATACGGTGGAACAGCATTTTCGTTCAAATAATCTATAGCTTTATCAATATCAAAAGTGTTTGCTTTCACCGGGACCTTCCCGCCCTTATCGACCACTTTCTTCAAATACTCCTGCGTCTTAGCGCAATGCTCGCCCTTTTGATGCCCGGAAAGAATTTCACCGATATCGGTAAGGACCTCGTTTATGATAAATTTTCCTTTTGCCGCGGCGTCCTGGAACTGTTTTACTGCATCAAGCATCTTATCATAAAACCAGCCGTCAACCGCGCCATCGGTATAAACGCCCACTTTCTGTAAATTATTTTGAGCCTCGACCACGGGCGTGCCCTGGTGGTGGTCGTCCGTGCCCTTCTTGCCTTTGCCATTGTCAACACCCGTGTCGTCGTATTCGCTATGCCGAAGCGTGGGAATAGGCTTCACCCAGTCATTGCCAAGCCATTTGTCAAGTTCGTCGCGGGTCTTTTCGCCCACGATGCCGTCGGGCGATTCCTGGTCGAGGCCCGTGTCCGTGTTTTCCGTTTTCCCAACGCTCCGCTTCATGCGGACAAGTTTGATCGCA
>JBAVGL010000323.1:0-2908 GCA_049684795.1 Chitinivibrionales bacterium
CACAAGGTTCTCACCCATCTGATAGGCGGGAAAAAATATTTGATTCATATGATAAAAGATCAAAAAGGTTAAAGAATGTTATTAAGCCTTAATAAAAAAGGAAAAAAGCGGTAAAAGAGAATCTTATTGATCAAGGATTCCCATGTTATACATATACTGTAAGACAGATGGATTTGATATTATAAAGGATTCTCGTCTAAGGCTTAGTAGAATTGACAAAATCAATGACCCCTTTGAACTCGTATTTGATATTGATGAAAATAGCGCTCAATTCAACATTAAACAGGAATTTGCAGAAAGTTCAAATATCCTACAAACTTGGTCAGACACATTGGATACGCAAAATGTTATATATGATAAAACATCTCCAGAGGACATTTTACAGAAATTCATTCAGCTTCAAATATGTGAATTTCGACCGATTCCGAAGAAATTGCGGGATATTTGGAATCAGAAGATCGGGATTGTTTGCATGTCAGAGGCCAGGGATGTAATCCAAATGTGGGCGCATTATGCGGATAACCACAAAGGTATAGTTGTTGGAATTGAAGAAAGTGAATTCGTAAGAGATAGAGAGGCTATTATTACCGTGTGTTATCGAGACAAAATGGTTTTATTTCCGGTTACCGGCAATCTCGATAAACTAAATCAATATACAACAAAATATGTTACCGAGGTATTAGGCAGAAAGGAAACACACTGGAGTTATGAAAAAGAAGTTCGGCTTTATGTTAATTTAGAGGAAAAAGATACTGATGGACATTATTATATAAACATTCCTTGCCATGCTATAAAAGAGATTTATTTAGGGCTAAGATCTGATGACACATTAAAAATGAGAGCTTCATCCTTAAAGGAAAAACCGGAATATAGACATTTAAAAATATTTAAAATGCTAAGCCACAAAAGTGCCTTTAAATTGACTCCGCAAGAAATAAATAATGACTAATAAGTCCAGTTTCTAACCACTAAATTTAGAAGCATGATCCTTTGATTTGGCCCATCGTAATTTTATTTAGAAAGGAACACTATGGATCTTGACAAAGCCATCCGAAAAGTCCCGGACTTTCCGAAACCGGGCATTCTCTTCTATGACGTCACCAGCATTTTTACCAATGCCGAGGCGTTTAATTTCGTCATTGGCCAGATGGAGGAAATCTATAAGAAGGATAAAATTGACGGTGTGGTTGTCATTGAAAGCAGGGGCTTTTTGATCGGCTCATGTTTTGCGTTGCACAAGAAGCTGCCCTTGGTGCTGGCGCGAAAAAAAGGGAAGCTTCCGGGCAAGACCATTGAAGAAAGCTATTCGCTGGAATACGGCCAGGCGACGCTTCAGATACAAGAATCCGACCTTACGCCCGGAAAAAAATGGCTCATTGTCGATGATCTGATAGCCACGGGCGGCACGATCGAGGCAGTCGCGAAAATGGTCAAGCGCACAAATGGCACCGTGGCCGGCGTTTTCTCAATCATCGGGTTGCCATTCCTCAAGTATGCGGAAAAAATAGGGCACTATAATCCGACGACGCTCATTGATTACCATGGTGAACATATGGACAACAATTATGGATCCGCTAAGAATAGTTGATCTGATTCATGAAGGAAAAACCGGCACGGTCGTTACCATTAACGGCTGGGTCCGCACCCGGCGGGACGCGAAAGGGTTTTCGTTCATCGAGATAAACGACGGCTCCTGCATGGAAAACCTGCAGGTCATTGCCGACGCCGCGCTCGCTAATTATGCGACGGACATAGGCAAATTGACAACAGGAAGCGCAGTCCGTTGTGAAGGCATGCTTCGGGCATCGCCGGGAGGAAAGCAGGCGCTTGAATTGCAGGCGAGCGCCGTCCATGTGCACAGTTTTGCGCCGGCGGACTATCCGCTGCAGAAAAAGCACCACAGTTTCGAGTTTCTTCGAGAGATCGCCTATTTGCGGCCGCGCACCAATTCGCTCGGCGCGGTGGCGAGGATGCGCAGTTCGCTTGCCTTTGCAATCCACTGCTTTTTTCAGGAACGTGGATTTGCATATGTACATACGCCCATCATCACGACCAGCGATTGCGAGGGCGCGGGTGAAATGTTCAAGGTGACCGCGCTTGATCTTGCAAACGTCCCCAAAAACAATGCCGGGGCGGTTGACTTTACAAAAGATTTTTTTGGTAAACAGGCTGCTCTTACGGTAAGCGGCCAGCTCGAAGGTGAGATTTATGCAATGGCGCTTGGCCGTATTTACACGTTCGGCCCCACGTTCCGCGCGGAAAACTCGAACACCGCCAGGCACCTTGCGGAGTTCTGGATGGTGGAGCCGGAGGCGGCCTTTTTTGACCTTGCCGACGACATGGACCTCGCGGAGGAATTTGTGCGATACCTTGCCAAGCATGCCCTTGAAAAAAATGAAAAAGACGTTCACTTCTTTAATTTCCGTGTTGATACTTCCCTTATCGCAATGCTCGAAAACATCGCAACAAACGGGTTCGAACGATTATCATATACCGATGCGATTAGAGTTCTTGAAAAATCTAATGACGGTTTTGAGTATAAAGTTCATTGGGGAATTGATTTGCAATCGGAACATGAACGGTATCTTACGGAAACGGTGTTTAAAAAGCCGGTCATTGTTTTCGATTATCCAAGGGAAATCAAGGCGTTTTACATGAAGGCGAATGACGACGGTAAGACCGTGCGCGCCATGGACGTTTTAGTGCCGCGCATCGGGGAGCTCATCGGTGGGAGCGAACGGGAAGACCGGTATGACGAGCTTCGCCGCCGGATCGCAAAGCAGGGTCTCGATGAAAAAGACTACTGGTGGTATCTTGACTTGAGGAAATTCGGCGGCGCCCCGCATGCGGGTTTCGGACTCGGGTTCGAGCGGTTGATGCTATTAGTCACCGGCATGCAGAACATCCG
>JBAVGL010000324.1:0-5280 GCA_049684795.1 Chitinivibrionales bacterium
ACATGGCATGTCTTCAAACCTCAATATGCAATCCATGGGGCGTTAAAATCGACGCATATGCAATTGCGCCATACTGGAACGCCAGCGACCACGCTCCCGCGGGCACCGAAGCCGCGATGCGGGCCAGTCTTGCCGATTGTGTCATTGACTTGAAAGACGCCCGGAGCGCATTGACAGGCACAAGCATTCCTTTAGTCTGCTATGAGGGCGGCCCCGACAATTTCAGCACCGAAAGTCTGGACACTTGTTCCTTCCAGTATCAGCTCACTATTGATGCTCTTAAGGCCATGGAGCTTCAAGTCCAGGGCACATTCAACTACTATACTTTCAACGGCGGAGACGTTTGGGGCTTGAAAAAGCAAGCAGGCGATGATCCCGCGATATCACCGAAATGGCGCGGCTATATGCAGTGGCTTTCGACGGTTCAGGCGATTCAGCCAAAGGCTCTTGAAATCCAGCCGGTCAGGTTCCTCGGCACGTCCACTATATTTAATCTGCTTGGACAGCAAGTAGGAGCAATCGGAGTCCGCGGAAATTTTTCCTCCAACAGGCACGGATTGTTCATAACCGTGCAGGACAATTCTTCAGGTAAGCCGGCGTTGATGGTTCGGTGAACGGAGACACAATAAAAACCCGGCAATATCAGCGCCCTAAATTCAGATTCAGATTCAAGAGCTCCCCCTGCGAATAGAGAACTATCGGGGGGCCAACCTGTAAAAACAAATCGCGCCGATCGTGGCCGAAATACTTTTTATACAGTATGCAGTCGATGCCAAGCAAGCCTGCTGAAAATTGATAGAAGGAAGCGGCGGAATCTAAGAACCCTTTTCCATACGTCAATTCTTCACCGAGGGAACCGCAGAATAATCCAAAAATGCCGACCATCAAATCGTTTGCCTGTGAGAGCGTTTTTCTCCCGAAAGAATACTGGGTAACGGTATTAATGCTTGCCACCGGTCCTGGAATATTTTCAGTCCAATAAAACACCCCGCAGCCGATCCCAAGCACAAAACCGCGGCTGTCCCCGAATTCATAGCCCAGCCGTATGTTCGGAGAAAGCCCCACCCAAGTCAAATTATTCGCCGCAAAAGAACCAAAAATAATCAATAGAACTAGAGCCCATGCCTTCATCTGAACACCACATAAATCAATTCCGTACGCACCGTACGCTGAAGCCGAACCGCCAATCATCATAGTCACGAACTACCCCCGCATCAGTGTTGGTTACGTAGTAGAGCCTTGACAAAAGTGCACCATACTGGGTGGATGACCACCAAATAGCGGCGGAGGCAAGAGACGAGTAGGTAGCGTCTTTAAGACGATAACCACCCGGAAGCGCCGAAAAACCGGTTTCATTGGTAGCACCGAAATTAGGAGCATACCAATGGCCAAAACCCGCTTCTTTAAGTTTCCCCCCTGCCGCGCTATCACCGCCAAGATACGTCGCGAGCGTATCCCATTCGGCTTCCGATGCCACGTGCCAGCCTATCGGGGCCAGTATACCGGTATTTACAGTGTACCAATTGTACAACGCCCCATACATCGCTTTATTGGTGCTATCGCTATTATACCAGCAATACCCCGGTGTAGAAAGGTTGCTCCATGTTAAGCTGTCCTCCACAAGAGGTATTGTGGAGGTCCCATCATTATATTTTGTGGTTCGTAAATTTTCCACCATCCATTCCTGGGAACCAATTCTTACTACATGATATAAATTTCCGTCAGCATCGGTAACGGTGCCTCCCACCCAAACCGGCGCACCATTCCAAAAGGTTAAGACCTGTCCCTGATTACCTGTCGGTAACATCACCCATTGTGTGCCATCCCAGTATTGCATATTACCCGGTTGGTTTCCCGGAGGCATAACGCCATCACCTTTGTCTCCCTTCGGCCCCTGCGGGCCGGCTAATCCTTGAGGGCCCTGGACACCAGTATCGCCTTTAGGCCCCTGCGATCCCTGCAATCCTTGCGATCCCTGCGGTCCTATGATATTCATTACCATCGACCATGCTCCAGAATTCTTCGAACTCACATCGCCGCTTGCCGCATTCAAATAAAAATCGCCATCCTTGCCAATACTTCCTAAAGGCGCTATTGAACCATAGAACCATTTCCCTGCAACGTCATCCACGTTGTTCGTCAGCAGTATTATCGGCGCAAGATGCCCTTCCTTGGAATCGAAAGATGCGGCCAGCCCGTCATTCGACGTGAGCACCACGCCATGAAACGTCCCGCTCTTCACGGCGGCGGTCAGATCGAGTTGCAGTACATTTCCGATATTGACGGTGCCGAGCGCCAGACTGTCGGCTATCGTTGTCGAGGCCGGGATCGCCGACAACTGCACGTTGTTTTCCGGCGCGGTAATGTCGGCAGTCAAGGGCCGCGCCTGTAAAGTGCCTGGGCTGGTCAGCGCATTGACATACAGTACCAGTTTTGCCGAAGCTATTTTCGTCACGTCGACACCTAGCGTTTGGAACGTGATCCACCCCTCGCTCTGCTGGGCCCCGCCGTCGACGTAGATTTCTTTGTCCGTGCCGCTTTACCCCGCGGCCGTGGCATCGCCGTCTTTGAGCACGAACATCGGGGTAGTGATATTCTGGGCGAATGCCGTTGCCGCAAACAATCCGAGAACTGTAAGAAACTGCATGAACTGTTTCATAAAATGCCTCCTCAATTAAAGTTTGTGAAATTCATTATTTGTTTATTCATTCCATTGGTAAAAACCGCAATGAATGACCCTTTGCCTATTCCCTGCAAGGGTACGGTTCCCGAATGGTCCACGGTAATCCGGCAAAGTCGTTTGCCGGTCATGTCATAAATCGAAATTTCGCCCCTGTCCCGGGATGCATAATCAACACTCAACCGGCCGTGCATATTGTTAAAGACAAACGCCTGGTCTCCATGCGATTTCACGCTCAAAAGCGTAATCGTCGGCTGCGTTTCGCGCCAAGTATAGATTATTCTGTATATGATCGCCCGGGTCTGGTCATAATCCTCTTCCTTAACCCTGTTTCCGCTGGCGTCATAGGCATACGCAAGCGAATCCGTCATAGCCTTGCCCACGCCATCGCGATAATGCGTGGCGACCGAGATAAGCGATCCGGCCGCATAACTCATAAACGCCGTGCTGATGCAATACCAACTGCCGCCGCTTACCTGCCAATGCGCCTGCGCCGCGACCGCCGAATCGGTATTATAAGTAAAGAGGTCCGCCTGCGTCGCCGAATACGATCCCGAACCAACCTCATACAGGGAATCCGCGACCATTTTCCCGGAGCCATTCAGGGTGTAGCGATGAAAATAGGTTATCACGCCCGAAACTATCCGCTGTTCTTCGATATCCCGACCCTGGCTGTCGTAGAGAAGGCTGTCGGTGAACCGCGGCGTGCCGCCCTTTCCCAGTGTATGTACCGCAATGAGCTTTCCACCCGTATACGCATACTGCACAACCGCTGAAGTGTCGCCGCCCGTAAGCAGAAGCTCCTGGGTAATATTGCCGCCGGCATCGTAGGTAAATTTGTCGATGCTCATGGGTGACGCCGCGCTGTCTGCGCCGCTCCACACCCGCGATTGAACGCGGTTACCGGATGCATCATAGGTATAGCCGGTCAGGAACTGGGTGGTCTGAACGTTGTCGGTGAAATTGGTTCGGAGCTCGGAATCGAGCAGAAACCGGTCTGCGCCCAGGCTAAATGCCGGAACAATAAGAAGCATTATCAGTGTGAATTGCCGCATAAAAACTCCTTTTCCAGGTTAATCAAATCAGAAACTCATTAGGTCCTTTTCATAATATCGTAAATTGACATGCAAAAGTCACGAACTTTACGTAAAAATTGAAAAACCTGCATGATGCAACAGACGAGCTGCAAACGGCCGACACTGGCGGCGGTTGTACGCCGAAATTAATTTTTATTGTGGATGTAGTTTGGGCGTTCAATTGAACGCTTTTGTGATAAAAACATCATTGCATAAAACGTGTCTTCTCTATGCCGGTAATTATAAAAACCTCGGTCCTGCTCATTATGTCAAACCTTTTCATGACATTTGCCTGGTATGCCCATTTAAAAAACCTCGCGGATAAAAAATGGTATATAGCCGCCGTCGCCAGCTGGGGCATCGCCTTCTTTGAATATATGATCCAGGTTCCGGCAAACCGCATCGGCTATTCCGAGCTGAGCCTTTCGCAGCTTAAAATCCTTCAGGAGATTATTACGCTGTCCGTGTTTGTGCCCTTCGCCATAATGTATATGCATCAGCCCATGAAACTTAATTATCTCTGGGCAGGCCTTTGCCTGGTGGGCGCCGCATACTTTATCTTTAAGACATAAACAAAATTTGCATTTTACCCTTCCATAGTATATCTTGAAAACCAGTTCACCCGTTAAAATAATTTAACATAATTTTTCAGGAGGTTTTATGAAGGTGGTTCGTACGATTTTAGTCGTGGCCGGTTGCCTGTTGTTTGCTTCATGCGGAGAGATGTACATGCTTAAGCAGGATACGAAGCCCGAAATCAAGCCAAGCCAGACAATGGCGAAGCTCATCATCATAAGAACGACCTCTTTTGGATTTGCCGTAAAAATTGACAATTTTGCTGATGGAAAATTCATCGGACAGACCCAAGGGAAAAGCTATTTTATTACCGAAATCGAACCGGGAACACATTATATAATCGGGGCGTCTGAAAATAATGCCTGTGCCCGGTTAAATTTTGAGGCGGGGAAAATCTACTATCTCATGCAGGCGATTTATCCCGGAATCATGTTCGCGCGGACCGGTTTCGGCACGATGACCCCCGAAGAAGCCGACAAGGAAATAAAAGAGGCCAAATATTTTATTATCGACCCGGCAAAAAAAGGAAAAGATTTGGACGTCGAAACGTATAAAAAAACATGCGCCGATTTTGATAAGGAAGCAAAGGAAGACCCGGACCGCCATAAGGACGTTCTGAATTATAAAGGGTATTAATTAAGCATTGGAAAATATTCTTCGTCGTCTTGGCAATTTGCATAAGGCGATTGACCAACTGGTTGATCGCCTTTCTCTTATGCATGATTCACGGTTGCGATGCAAAAGAGGCTGCTATGATTGCTGTGTCGATGATGTGTCGGTTTTTGAAATTGAAGCCCTCAATATTCGCCATTTCAATGAAGCCTTGCTGAAAACCGGAATCCCCCATCCAAAAGGTTTGTGCGCATTCCTTGACAACAAAGGAGCATGCAGAATCTATGAACACCGGCCGTATGTCTGCCGGACACAAGGCCTGCCGCTTCATTGGAT
>JBAVGL010000325.1:0-5551 GCA_049684795.1 Chitinivibrionales bacterium
GCACTACAATGTCGCCAGGCCGAGCCGCGGCATTGGCGATGACATGATCGGGGTGAACGGTCCCCGTGACGGCGAGGCCGTATTTGGGAGGATAATCGTCGATGGTGTGTCCTCCAATGATTAAAGCCCCGGCTTCATTGACTTTTTGCATACCGCCTTTTAAAATTTCAGCCAGCACTTCCAAAGGAATTTTTGTCGATGGAAACATCATAAGATTGAGCGCCGTGATCGCCGTCCCGCCCATCGCATATACGTCGCTTAATGCATTCGCGGCGGCTATCTGGCCAAATTCAAAGGCGTCGGAACAAACGGGAGGAAAAAAATCCACGGTTTGGATGATGGCGATATCGTCGGTCAATTTGTAAACGCCCGCGTCGTCGTGAGTTTCCGTGCCAACCAGCAGGCGTTCGTGCCGCTGGGTAGGAATATCTTTAAGGATTTCGGCCAGTTTTAAGGCCGACAGCTTGGCCGAACATCCTCCGGCTTCTACGGTCGACAGCAGATCGAATTTCATGGTTTTGTCCACTATAGACAGCGCATATATTGTCTGAACATTTAAATTTTGTGGAATTCCGCGTTTATCGAATTGTCTTTCAAAATCCGTTTGACATTGATTTTATTATTCTCGCTGATTTCAAGCGCAATTCCGCAATCCGAGCTGAATTGCCGTGGAACGGGAATTGCCTGGCACGGAATACCGGCTTTCTGGCACAGGCGTTCGGCCATGATTACCCAATGTGTTGAGTCGAAAAGAATAATGTATTTCATGCTGTTAATCCCGCTCATCGCGACTTCCTGCGTGCGTTATTGCTTTGGCAGGCGGCAGGTAAGTCTCTTTAAGCTTTCAAACGACAAAAAATTGTCGTTCAGAAGCCAAAAGGGACTAAGGTTCTATAACATGCCCCGCGGCCGACAGCGTTTCGAGTATCGTAAACATGTTCGAAACTTTACCTACCCGTAAATCGGCCTTTTTGTTGAAATAATCAAGGCATGTTCCGCATACGAGAATTTCGATCCCGCGGCTTTCGAGTTCTTTTAAGGGCGCAAGTACCTCGGAACCCTCAATGGCAAGATGTATTCCGTTCGTATAAAAAACCAGGGCTCTGGGAAGCGGCGAGACCTCTTTTATCGTGTTGATGAACGTTTTTATAAGAATACTGCATAATTCGTCGGGGCCAACGCCTAATTTATCGTTTCTAAAAAGAATGGTGTAGGATTTTTTAGGCGAAGGTTCGCGGTAAAGTTCGGCATCCGGATGCGAAAGAACGCTTTCCCCTTTGGTAACCGTCAAGGTATAAAGGCCATTTTTCTCAATCGCAGAGCTTGCCGCCCCATTGTCTCGCAAAAACCGCTCCACGTTCTGTTTTGAAGTCTCATTGTCAATCAAAACGGTCATGCTTTGACCTGGCGCAAGTTCAGTCAAGGCGGTTTTAGTCATTATAAGTGGCTTGGGGCAAACCATTCCGCGAGCGTGGACGATTTTATTTTGCATAATAATTCCTTTTGGAATTTTGTTTTTAAAAATCAATAGTGTGACGTAGATCACATACCATGAATTAGCAAGATTGTATTTTAATTGATGAAAACAAAACTACTCTAAGAAATATTTTTTAGAGCTACGGTTATCTTGTTTAAAATACATCATATTAGCTATATTTTCTTTAGATAAATAACGTCTTGAACTTGGAGAGAATGAATGGGACAGCCCGCTGCTCGACTCGGTGACATGACCGCGCATGGTGGAACCATAACGGGTCCGGGATGCCCGACCGTTTTGATAGGCAAGATGCCTGCCGCTTGCATGGGCGACATGCATGTGTGTCCGATGGTCACTCCGGCAACGCCGCCCATTCCTCATGTTGGCGGGCCGATTACGCTGGGAAGTACTGGCGTGTTTATCGGCAAAAAGCCCGCCGCGCGCATGGGCGACATGGCCGTATGCGTCGGGCCGCCAAGTACCATCGTTCTCGGCTGCATGACCGTGCTTATCGGCGAAGCCGGTGGCGGCGGTGGCGGAGGGGGCGGTGGTGGCGGAGCTGGATCTGGCGGCGGTAGCGCGGCAGCCGGCGCGCTGACGTCGGCGAGCATTGCGGGGAAAGAACCGCAGATTGATGAGCCGGAAGAGCATTATCTGGACGTGACGTTTGTTGATAAAAGTAATACCCCTATAGGCGGGAAAGAATGAGCAAATACTCCAAAACGTCCCCGAAAAAAAATAAAACCGGCGGCCATGTAGGCAGTAAAATAACCCAAACCGGAGTTGATCAGGGGCAGCATACAATCGTAGTGACGGAAATAGTCGATGCGTCTTGGTCGAAAAAAGAACTTATTGTAGGCGAAGACATTGAGGCAAATGTTGAAACCTCAGGTTTTAAAGATGGTACCGAAATTACCTTTGAAATTTTTGAAACAGACCCTAATTCCCTAGATATTCGAAGAGAGACTTTAACAAAAAAATTAAGCGGCAATAAAGCCAAATTAACCTGGAAATATCCGGAAAGCATAGTTCCTAAAAATAAAGCCTCGTCGCAATATTCAGTAGCTTCAGTATATTTCACAGTTTATGCTCATGGTGAAAGCCAAATGTCAAATGAGATTCCTGTTTATTCCGATTTGAACATAAAAGTTGAAAAAGAGGATAGCACACCGATCTCCCAAGTTGAAGTAGTTATAATTCAATCTGATGGAAAAATATCATTTCACAATACCGATTCATCCGGCATGGTATCGGTTAAAAAACTTCCGCCTCGCAATCATAAAGTAAAATTTACAGGTTCTTCCAGAATTGTTCCTGAGGGAGAGAAAATTGTTGATTTTAGCTCAGCCCCTCAAGAAAGAAATATCGTTGCCTTAGGCAATAAGATCCATGTTTTCAAATTGCTTGAGCTTTATGCATATTGTTCTCATAAAGTTGAGGGGAAACGGCGAAGTGTCGGCAATATAAAAGTTTTTGAAGTCGTGCCCGATAATATTGGCAAAGATGCATATAAAGATGAAGTCATGATATTGTCACGGACTGCGACAGATCTTCAATCCAATGGGAAAAACTTAGAAAAAAAAGAAGATGAATTCGGGATGCACGCTTTTTTACTGAAGTGCGAACAGGAATTCAAGGGGGTTACACCAAATATATTAAAAGGCGATTTCTGGTCGGGGCTTGTTAAACCTAAGGAATATCCGATTTCTGGATTGCCAAGTCCCCTTACCATAAAATGCTATCGGCCTGACATTTACAAACTGCAAATTAAATTTCCTGAAATGGGAAAATGGTCCGGCGGTTTCCAGCAACAAGCAAGCGCTTCGGAGGTAATCAATTCCGTAAAACAAAAAAAACCGGTCAAATTTGAACGTTCTCCATTGACAAAATCAAAAGGGTGGGATTTAAAAACCTGGCCGGAGCGAGTGCATTCCGATAAGAATATAATTTTTCAGCGCAATGGCGCGTTGGTTGATGCAAAATTTTATGAATATGTTGGGGCAATTATTGTATTGGCGAATAAGCTGAGCCAGATTGTTTCATTTGTTCAGGATAATGTTCCTAAAATAGGATTTTATTTTGCTTGGGAGTGCCAGGTATTTCAAGGGACTTTTGTAGTAGAGTGGGGCTGGAAAGAATATAAGGATCAACGTGCATATTACTATATCGGAGTAAATCTTGACGTCAAAATCATCGAAGTAAAATTGGAAATAGGAGTAGGCGTCAGCGGTTTTGCTTTCAAAATACAAATTTATGGTGCGCTTAACGGAAGCGTAACATTATCCGCGAAATTGTGTAGATATTCTCCGGAGGGCGAGGCTGAACTTAGTATTCCTTTCGGTGCTGAAATAATCGGGTCGTTAGGTGCCCGGGCCGAGGCAGGATGCTTTGTAAAGATGGAAGGCACCGTGGAAACCGGTATTAAATTGGAAGATGGCGCGTTCAAATTCAAGGAAAATGAAGGTGTTTCAATAGGGTGTACTTTGAAATGGTCGGGTCTTGTGGGAAAATTAAAAATTTCCGCCGGAACGGCGAAAAAATCGGGTATAGAGGAGAATAGATCGCCCGCTGAAGTAGCAAAGGAAGGAAGAGAAGAAATTCGACCCTACGAAACGGATGAGAAGGCAAGTTCCACTTATGAGCATGAGCTTATTGGCTCTTCTGATCTTGGAAAATGGCAGTGGCCTGATCCTAAGGCCGAATACAATCCTCCGGTCATTCCAAGGGAAGATTTACATAAAATGTTAGTGAAGAAGTTAACCGAAGGTGAAAATATCCGAGTGAAAATTGGTGAAGGCTGGGTATTAAATAGATATATGGATATGGATAAGGTGGCGAAGGAAATTGAAGATAAAATCCATGAAAGGAATGAAATTCGAAAAGATCCTAAAACTGCGGAGGCGTTAGTCTTTGATATTCGGAATAGACTTGAAGAGATAATTCATGAAATAGATTCAGGGTCACATCTGGCTAATATGAGCAAAGAAAGATTTGAACTATTTCTTAATGGTGGAGAATTAAAGCGCAGATTAAACAAATATATTGATCCTATACAGGACATTATTAATAAAAATACTTGATTATGGATACATGTTTCTAAATTGACCAATAGGGAACCGAAGAATTAATAGAACAATGCCTATGACAACAAAAATAACTGGAAGTTCTAACCAAAGAAAAATCGATAATGGAATTCCATTAACAGCTGTTGCTGATATAACATCAGAATTGTTTTCGAGAGCTTGTTTTTTATTATCATCGGCCCATTTTTCATCAATACTATCTGAACTGTATAATACATTAACGGAACTTTGTTCTTTGAAATTTTTAAAAATTGGGTTGCATGAAACTTGATAAAGATGACCTTTTTCGTCATGGAATTGAATAGTAACTTTTGTTGATCCGGTGGTATAGGATTGACCATCTCGAAGTGATCGGCTGCTTGAAGTGCTTGTATGAACATCAGTTACAGTTCCAAGTGCCCTTTTATATCTCAATGTCGTATGCTGTGGAAATTTGATGTCAAGAAAACATTCTATTGGTTTTCTAATGCTCCAAAGAGCGGTAACAAACGAAGCAATTGCCAGTAATAAAGAAACAATTGAAACAGAGGTAAACAGAAGTCGCATTGTAAATAGCTTTGTTCGGGAAAAGCAATTATAAATACCAATATATTGTATTTTTAAATATAAATTCCATTTCTTTAATAAGTGTAGTTCTTGTAGAAAAATAATGAAACTTTTTTCATAGGATTTAAAGTATTACAAAATGGGCAAGATTAACACAAGACAGAATTTATCCTAAAAAATATACTATTCTCTAAGTCTTTTTTTGCTATTTAAGCAGATAGCATATATGTTTAACAGAATTTTAGAATTAGATCTACAAGATTTAGAAAAATTGCGGCGTACGGCGCTGTTAAAATCCGGCATCGTCTATGTGATAGTGCTTATTCCGTATTTTTTGGTTTGTTTTTATTTACATATCAACTTGCTCATTTCGTTAGCTTTCTTTGCCTTTATTATCGTTGTGGTTTTTAATGTTGTTTGGTACAAATTCCTTCGGCCTTTTCTG
>JBAVGL010000326.1:0-7831 GCA_049684795.1 Chitinivibrionales bacterium
GTCTGGCACCTTAACCTTAATTGCACGGACGCTACCTATGATAAAAACAACGGAGTAAACAGCAGCGCGGTTGACACGGCCGGCATCATCGGGTATGGTAAGAAATTCAACGGCGCCGATTCCATAAAAATAGCGGGTTTTTTAGGTTCTCCTTCGAACATTACGCTCAGCGCCTGGGCGCGATTGGATTCGGTTGGAACGCAGGGGAGCGAAGTCATTTCGCTCGGAGACGCCGTACTTATCAGGATGGACGATTACAGGCCGAATTTCGGGGTAATGGGCGCCGTGCATTTGTCTACGGTCCCCAATGATACGGTCCATTACAATATCGTTTCGGGCCAGAATTTAAAGAAAACCGGGTGGCATTACCTCGCCCTTACCATCGATGCGACGAATTTCATTCAAATGCTTTACATAGACGGAAATCAATCCCGCCTCGACAACAACAAGAACACGAGCATTAATTACACGGGCGTTGGACAGAACACGTTCATAGGGAAACATGGCAATGGGAAAAACATCTACAATTTCGATGGCTGCATCGATGAAGTCAGGGTTAGTAAAACGGTCCTTTCGGCCGATTACATAAAATTGTGTTTCATGAACCAGAAAACAAGCGATGCGTTGGTCGTTATTAAGTAAATGGAAATAATAGATCGGAAAGGAGGGTTGAGGGGGAAATAACGAGCTATCGAAAAAAGGTTTTGGTCTCTGTAGCTGAATTATATACGCGCCCAGCGTTTATAATTCCTGCGTACGGAGACTTATCCACCTTGTGGGTTAGTTCTAAAAAGGAAAAAAAATATCAAAAAACTTTTTCAGCATGAGGAGGAAAAATGCGTTTTAAATCAGTGTGTCTTTTCCTGCAATTATTTGCACTCATTCTCTTTTTAACGGGAACCGCCAGGGCGTCCGATGAAAAATCGGACACGCCAGAAAAGGTGAGCGTAGGAGGATACGCCTTCTGGCAATTCGGACAAATAGTTCAGGGGTGGGATAGGAATGAAGGGCAGGCAATTTTTCATGATTGGACGAACAATGTGCTTATCGGGTTAAGTATTAAAGCGCAGCCGAGCGATCGGCTTCAAATTGTTCTGAGCCCGGAGTTTTATTTAAACTATTGCTTTCCGCAACAACGCGACACACGGAATTCGGTAAGCGCGTTTGGATTTGCCTATATCAATGAAGCGGACGGGGTTTTTTCCTTTGGCGACCTTGATAAGCCGTTTCTGCAGGCAAGCCTCGGCATGTTTACGTTTAAGTATAATCCCGACGGAAGGAATTTCGGCGATTATCTTTTCAGGACCGGCACGTATCCGACCTATATAACCACCGATTTCGATTTTCCGGCGGCTCGGCTACTGGGCCTGCATCTGAGCAGCGATCCGATTGCGAACCTTCATGCCGACATCCTATTGACAAGCGAAGCTTTCATGTATCCGCTCTTTGATTTTTCGCTGACCGGTATTGCGAGCTACAAGCTGTTCAATGCCATTGAGATCGGGGCGGGTATTGATTTTGCAAGATTACTGCCGGTAGATAACAGCAAGACATCTCCGCAATTGGATCTGGCAGACTTTCCGACGTATTCAAATTCATATATTGAGCAAAATGGTGATACCGGTTATTATTCATTTAAGGCGACCAAGGTCATGGCGCGAGTATCCATCGATCCCAAGCAGTTCTTCGGTTCGCCGAAATTTTTCGGGCCCGAGGACCTGAAACTCTATGGGGAGATTTGCTGGGTTGGGGTCGGAGGGTATAATGCACAGAATTTACCGCCCACAAATATCGCATGGTATAATGATCTTAATCAGCGGACGCCAAGAATGCTTGGGTTAAATGTCCCGACTTTTCGCGCTCTTGATGTTCTTTCCGCAGAAGTTGAATATTTTCCAAGCGTGATACCAAATGATTATGAAGCCGTTGACCG
This sequence comes from Chitinivibrionales bacterium, assembly GCA_049684795.1. GTDB lineage: Bacteria > Fibrobacterota > Chitinivibrionia > Chitinivibrionales > FEN-1185 > JBAVGL01. The sequence continues at coordinate 1,934 of JBAVGL010000326.1, forward strand.
CGGGCTTTCTCCCATGCCATACCTGAATGGCGGACTTGGTTCTTATAATATAGATAATTGGAACCAGGGCTTCTGGCGATGGTCGGTTTATGCGAAAAAAATGATTGTCAAGGGTTTCTCAGTAACGGGTGAGGCCGCGTTCGATCATCTTCGAATGACGTTCTGGGACGGCACGACAAACGAATATGAAAGCTTGATTAAAAAAGGAGATTGGCATTGGGAATTAAAATTCGGATATTCTTTCTGAAAAAATGGAAAGAAACAAGAAACTCCAAATATCGGATAACCAAATTTAAAAGGAAGGGAAGGATGTATGAATAAAAAAAATATCTTTGCATTTGCCGTAGCGCTAAGTATGGTTTTATTCGGCGCTACAAATGTTATGGCCTTGAAAAACGGGCTTGCCCGCACCCCGCCCATGGGGTTCAACACATGGAACTACTTCAACTGCAACGGAGGCGGTGGGCATGGACGGGTAAATCAGGCGTTGATAGATTCAATTGCCAACGCCTTCGTGTCGCAAGGCATGGCGGCCGTTGGATATCAATATGTAAATATCGACGACTGCTGGGCCGAGGCGTCAAGAGATAACGCCGGAGGAATGGTCGCCAGTAAAACCGACTTTCCAAATGGAATGAGGCCGGTTGTAGATTACGTCCATAGCAAAGGGCTTAAGCTGGGCATTTATTCCGATGTAGCTTCCAAGACCTGTTCCGGGCAAATGCCGGGCATGTCTGGCCATGAAAACCAGGATGCCGACACTTTTGTTGCATGGGGAATAGACTATATTAAAGTGGACTGGTGCAGCGGAACCGGCGGACAATCATTGCCCAGTTATGTAAAAATAAGAAACGCTCTGACACAAGCGGTGACTGCTATGAAGCCTACGGTGCCGACCGCCCATGCGGTTGTTTTCAGCATGTGTAACTGGGGGCAAGATAACACATGGCTATGGGCCGACTCGGTCGGGAACCTGTGGCGCACCACCGGTGACATTACAAGTCAATGGGGTTCCATGCTGGGCAATATGGACCAATCGCAAGCCCATTATGCTTATTCACGCATCGGCGCCTGGAATGACCCGGACATGATGGAAGTGGGGATCGGTGATTTCACCAATGCGGCAATGGCCAGGTCCCACTTTTCTCTCTGGTGCATGATGGCAGCTCCGCTTGTCACCGGAACTGACGTGCGCACCCAATCCTTGAGTGCCGCAACAAAAACGATCCTTACTAATTCCGACGTGATCGGGGTTGATCAGGATTCGCTGGGCGGTGATACTACCATGGGAATTATTCAGGGCCGGAAGGTGACTACCGGAAATTCCGAAGTATGGGTCAAATTATTGAAAGGCAAGACCAAGAGCGAATACGCGATCCTCTTTTTTAACCGGGCCAACACCGGAGCGGTTTCCATGAGCGTCACGACAGCGCAAATCGCCTCTATTGGAGGGGACATTGCCTCAGGAAAAACTTATACGGTAAGAGATTTGTGGGCGCACACAAATTTGGCCGATTGGACCGCGGGCGGCACCTATACCACTCCGAGCACCGTTCCGGTTAATGACGTTTTCATGATACGACTGATGATTGGAACCAGCGTTTTATCACCACTTGCCAATGTAAAGGTTAGCGAAATGCGCGTGCAGCCCGAAAATGAACAGGTGATTGTTCAGGCGGCGGAAAGGTCGGGCCCAATATCGGTCAATTTAGTGAATGCGAAGGGCGTGGTTGTTCTTTCAAAACATGGCGCGGGACCGCAGTGCAATATACCAACCAGGGGATTGGCCCGGGGTTTGTATTTTGTTAATGTAGTGAGCGCCAAGGAACAGTTTACACAGAAGATTATTTTAAAATAAAAAAGGCCGATTCCTTTTTTCCTGCAAAAGCGAAGGCCGTGGAACTGCCCGCGGCCTTCCCTTTTTTTACCTATAAATCTTACAATCTGTACTCATTAAAACATTTTTTCTTCAATAGTACCGCTTCTCGTGATTATATTCAGCAGCACCAATATGCCTTAGCCTGTACTCATCACGAGTACAAATTTATACCAAGGGGGTTGTTAGACAATTCGATTCATGGTATATTGTGTTTATGCTCAAGAGGATCGAATACTACGCCGACTATCGCCATTTTCTCCGTGATTTTTACGAAGACCGGAAGCGGCATTCCCCCGGCTACTCCTTCCGGGTGTTCTGCCGGACTTCGGGAATAAAATCGCCCTCATTATTCAAGGAAGTCATTCAGGGCAAGCGCAACCTCACGAAAAAGACCATCCCGGCTTTCGCCCGAGGCCTCGGATTGACCGACGCCGACGCCTTGTTTTTCGCCCAGCTTGTTGCCTTCAACCAGAGCGCGACACCCGAAGAAAAACAGGCCTGCCTGGAACGCATGCGCGGCCTTAAGCGTCCTGTCAAGCAGAAGACCGTGCCGCTCGACCAGTACGAATACTACGCGAAGTGGTACAATCCGGTGCTCCGCGAAATGGCCTGCATCCTTGATTGGCGCGGCGACTTCGCGCTCCTCGCCCGATCGCTCGACCCTCCCATATCCACGCGCGAGGCGCGCTCAAGCGTGGCGCTTCTTTCGCGCCTCGGCATGATCGCAAAAGGCCCGGACGGTCGATACGTTCAACCTGACCGTGCAATCACCACCGGCCCGGAAGTTTCGTCCGTCGGGGTCAGGATGCTCAATCATCACTTGTCGCTCTTGGGCGCCGAGGCGCTCTCGCGCTTCGCTCCCTCGCACCGGGATATTTCCAGCGTCGTGATCGGCGTTTCGCCGCGGACATTTTCGCTTATCAAGCAGGAGATCCAGGAATTCCGGCGGCGCGTCATCAGGATCGCCGATGAGGACGAGTGTCCCGACCAGGTCTACGATGTAAATATTCAATTTTTTCCTGCAAGCAAAAAGGCCCCGGAAAAGGGGAAACCGAATGAATAAATCCTCTTTTATCCTCCTTGCCTGCATTGCATCTGCGTTGCTTGGGCTCCACTGCTCGCACGAACCATTAGTGGCAGGTTCCAGCGAGCAAGGCAATGCCCGTACGGTCTACGGCTCGGTGGTTGACTCGCTGGGAAAAAGCGCCGCTCGCGCGATTGTACGACTGCTTCCGTCGTCGTTCGACCCGGTTGCCGATTCCACGGCTCTAAATAATCTCTCGGCGATTACGGACGACAGCGGCCGCTTCCGGATCGACCAGGTGCCACAGGGCACATACAATTTAAATGCAATTGGACGGTATGGCGCGCAAAGATCGCTCCGCCAATCGGTGATTGTGGCATCAAGCGACCAGGCGGTCGGCCCGGACACGCTTCGGGCGCCCGGCGCGATTACGATCAACGCTTCCTCCTCCGCGGCCTCGGACAGCAGCTACGTGTATGTCCCCGGCACGGACTTATACGCGTTGATCGGTCCTTCCGGCGTTGTCACACTTACCGCGCCGCATGCGACCGTGCCCGTTAATTTCGCGAAAAAAGTGACGGCAACGAGCGTCCTGGAAGGCTCGATCCTCGATACCGTGGCCGTGCCGGAGGGAAAAGATACCGTAATCACCGGTAAATCAATTTTTCTTTCTAATGAGTCCGACCGATGGCAAGGCATTCATCCGGAGTGGCTCTGGTGCGACGATTTCGAGGTTTTGCGCGATCTGTCGGCGAGTTACGCCGATATCGCGGCCAACGGCATGTCGATCGACAGTTCCGACGCCTATGCGGGAAGGTACGCGCTGCGTCAAGTCTATGCCGCCGGGCAGGTCGACGCCGGATGGATAATCCGCGTTGACACCGCTGGATATCCGGACCACGTGTTCATGAGGTTCTACTTTAAGCTTGAGGCCGGATTTAGTGGGACATCCCTAACCATGGGAGGCATGCGCAGCCGCGAACGCTTCGGGGCATGGAACACGAAGTATTCGTTCGCGCTTAACATTATTTCCGGCGCTGTCAATGCGACCATGTACGGGCCCATGAGCTCCCAGGCAAACGGTACGGGATATCTCTTTGAAGATAATACCGGATTTGTGTTGATTGGTAATGAAAATATCGGACGATGGGTTCCTTTTGAAGTGGAACTTCAGCTTAATACTTCCGGCAATGCTGACGGCGCATGCCGCGTCTGGATTGATGATTCGCTGAGAATTGAACGCATTGGAATTGACGTACGCGGCGGCGATACGTCGAAAATCGACGAAGCGATGCTGGCTCCGTATTTCAACACCGGTTCTCCTGAAGCGCAAAGCCTTTACTATGACAATCTGGTGATATCGACGCAGAGAATAGGTCCGGCGCAGCTCATAAAGTTCCAATAGCTTATTTCCTGCCCGAGCGAAGCCGAAGGGAGCGGCATAATGCAAAATCGCACAGGCGAAAAGGAAGGATTGTTCATTATGAAAACTTGTATCGTTTTTGCGGCATTAGGAACAATTTTTATAATGATTGCCGCGAATTTTTCCCACGGCCAGGCCGGAGAGTGCGATAACTGGCAGGCAAACCATCCGGAGTGGCTCTGGTGCGACGGCTTCGAAACCCAGGACACGCTCACCGTCAACTACCAGGACGTGAGCACGAACGGCATGTCCGTTGTAACCGGCGGAGCTTTTGAAGGAACGCATTCTCTACGCCAATCCTACACACAGGGCCAGGTCGACGCGGGCTGGATCATCCGCGTTAGCGACAGCGGATTTCCCGACCATGTTTTCATGCGCTGGTACCACAAGTTTGAAGCGGGGTTCCAGGGCTTTCCCGAAAAAATGGCAAGGATACGCTACCGGATACGTTCGGGCGACTGGTCATCTCCCTACGCCGTCCACTGCTGGCTTGAAACCGACGGCGTCCTTGCGCTCGACGTTGCGGCAACGAACAGCACCCAGGCGAACAGCGCGGGTTGGCTGCCGATCGCGCGTTCATCATTCTCTTTTGCAAACGCCAAGAACATCGGCAGGTGGATCTGCTTCGAAATGGAGGTCAAGCTCAACACGCCCGGAGCGACCGACGGCCTCTACCGGCTTTGGGCCGATGATTCGCTGATCGTCGAGAGGACCACTGTCGATTTACGCGGCGCCACGACGTTCAAGATCAATGAAATGATGCTCGATTGTTACTGGAACGAAGGATCGCCCAAAGCGCAGAGCAGGTATTATGACAATCTCGTCATTTCCACACAGAAGATTGGGCCATTAGCGGGCACGGCGGCTTGCAAGAACATCCGGAAGACTTTTTCGCCGTCTGGGGGACCGCCGCATTACTCAATCATTGTCGCAACTCGTCGAATCGCCTTGAATTCCGGAGAACCGGTCTTCGATATCCGCGGGCAACAAATGCGGAGAGATCAAATACGCCCGTGCGGGATTATAATCACTGAAAAATCTTTTTAAAATATTTACAAGGGATATTTATATATGGGCAGTCGTTATTTCTTCGCAATTATGCTCGCGGTTTTAATTGGCACAGGGTCTTCATTCGCGAAAAATTATTATGTCGCCCCTTCAGGAGACGACTCTCACGACGGTTCAATTTCAAGTCCGTGGCAACACATTGCATTCGCAACGTGCGGCGGATCCTATGCCTGTTCGTGCACGGTAAATAATCCCAGCCGTATTACCGCCGGCGACACGCTTTTTATTCGCGAAGGGAAATATGCGGAGCACGAGATTCGAATGACTAACACCGGAACACCGGCCGCCTGGATTGTCATTAAAGCTTATCCGGATGAAAAAGACACCATTGACTGCCAGAAACTTGGCCCTGGATTTGACGTGGGAACATTTCAAACTAATAATTATGTGGTAATTGAGGGATTGTTTATCAAAGATCCTGCACAAGCCGGAATAAGAATCGGTGAAAATTACACTGGCGATCATTGGGTAATTAAAAATTGCCGGTTTGAGGGGCTTATGCAG
>JBAVGL010000327.1:0-2375 GCA_049684795.1 Chitinivibrionales bacterium
CATTGAACCCGGCGATTCTTTCCTTGCGGGCGGCGTGCACATGACGGAACCGCGAAACCTTGAGGGCATCCGGGAAAGAATCAGCGCGGAAGGAAAAGAATTTTTAAGCATAATCAACGACAGGACATTTAAAAGCAATTTCACGATCCATGGAGAAAAACTCCTGAGAATTCCTCAAGGATTCGATAAAGATAACCCCATGGGCGATTTTCTGAAATATAAACAATTGACAATTCTCCACTCAATTAAAGATAAAGATATTGTTTCGGAGGGTTTTGTCAGGTATTGTTCAAAAATATTCAAGGCAATGGTTCCGTTCAATTCATTCGTGAATAAATCCATGATGTCGCTTACTTAATTAATCTCTGAGATCTCCACGCGAATTACCTCAATTGAACCGTGAGTTCTTGTTCACACGAGTGAACATAATAAACCGACGATACTCAATAATCCGTGTATAAACCCATTCGGGCGTTTATATTAACGCATATGAAAAAAAACATTGTGTTCGGCAAGCGTGTCGTAATAGCGCTTGAAATGCTATTTTGTTTCCTGTTCTTTGCCAATGCCGGTTCACCTCCTAGGCCAGCAATACCAAACGCGACCTTCGACATTACCGCGTATGGCGCGGTTGGAGACGGGACAACAGACAACAGCGCCGCAATCCAGGCGACCATCGACGCCGCAAACGCGGCCGGCGGAGGAATCGTCGTGGTGCCGGCCGCCCCCAAGCCCTATGAATGCGGCCCCATAACCCTTGTTAGCAATCTGAATCTCCAAATTCAAAACGGGGCCACGCTGCAATGCATTGCCTATTCCCGCTATCCGCTCAATGGTTCCGCTTATGTAAATTTTATTTCGGCCATTGACCTGCACGATATCGAAATAAGCGGCACAGGGACCATCGACGGCCAGGGCGCCGATTGGTGGACGGCTTTTAACGCCGATGATTCCATGCCGCATCGTCCCTATTTGATAAAATTAAGCCCATGCACGACGGTATACGTTCATGACGTCACGCTTTCAAATTCGCCAATGTTTCATTTAGCGATCAAAGCTTTAAACGTTACCATCGACGGAATAACGATTTCCGCGCCCGCCTCGGCTCCGAATACCGACGGCATCGATCCATCGGGCTGGAATTACCTGATTGAAAATTGCACGATTTCAACGGGCGACGACAACATCGCCGTCAAGCCAGGCAGCGCCGCGTGCGGGAATTTCTTCATAACCAATTGCGCCTTCGGCGCCGGACACGGCGTGTCGGTGGGCGGACAGACAAACTACGGCCTGGACAGCTTGACGATATCGCATTGCACGTTCAGCGGGACGGATAACGGCATCCGTCTCAAGGCCAATCGCACCAATGGAGGGCTGGTGCAAAATCTGTTGTATTCGGATATTACCATGGACAAAGTGAAAAACCCAGTTCTTTTCACCAGCTATTATGAACAGGCGTTTTCCACAATCGATTCGGCGCAGCCGGTTACCGCCACGACACCCGTGTGGAAAAACATCACCATTCGCAATCTCGTTTCCACGAATTCGACCAACGCGGCCGTCACGCTCCAGGGACTGCCTGAAATGCCGATCCAGAACTTGACGTTTGCAAAAGCGGTGTTCACCGGCACAAAAAATTTTTCAATAACCCATGCCCATGGCGTCAATTTTTTTAATACGTCGTATAACGGCGCGGCGACCGGCCTCGTGACTTCTCCGGTTGACGCGGCAATTTTCCACCTTACGATTACCGCGCAGCCCCAACCGCAAACCGTTACGATCGGGTCAACGATGAAGCTGAGTGTTGCGGTAACCGCGGACTTCACTCCGGTATACCGGTGGTATCGCGAAGGCAAGGCTCTGGCCGACAACGTGGATGTTTCAGGCGCGAGCGCCACGACGCTTACGCTTTCCAATATCCAGGCGACTGACGCGGGAAACTACGTGGTTTCAATGAGTGACAGTGCGGGAGAAATCATGAGCGATTCGGCGCTGGTCACCGTGAATAATTCGGCCGCTGTTTCCCGGAGCACTGTCGGTCAACCGTTGGGTTCGTTCCGGCATCATGATCAATGCAAGGAATATATTGATCCATCGGGCCGTGTCATTTGTGGCGTCAACGCCTCAGCGCGGTCGGCAAATGCAATTTACGTGACACGCGATCCATCCGGGAAATGGATGCATGGAATCAACGTTCGTAACTGAAATTTACTCTCAAATGGACCAGACATAAAAAAACCCTCCGTCGAAGTTTTGCTTACAGAGGGTTTTTCTCCCGACGAAGCAGGATTATTTTACCTTTTTCTTGAATCGGCTTTCTTCCTTGCCCTGTTCTTTTTGGTCAGGGAGGCCGTCTTTTTTGCTGGCATATATCC
>JBAVGL010000328.1:0-5781 GCA_049684795.1 Chitinivibrionales bacterium
TATATAAATCCTATATTGCCCGCCGATTACAGCGACCCCGACGCTATTTTAGTGGGAAGCGATTATTATCTTGTCTCGTCAACCCTCCAGCTCTCGGGCGGCATCGTGGTGCTCCATTCCAAAGACATGGTAAATTGGGAAACCATCGGGTACGTGGTCGCCAATACGCCGACGCAATTGAACGACGGAAGGTTCAATTATACCGCAATGAACCTGTATAACGACGGCGTATACGCTCCGTCAATACGCTACCACAATACCATGTTCTGGGTTTTCTTCACCACCTGGCCGCTCGGCGGTTTTTATGTGGCCACCGCCGCCAATCCCGCGGGTCCGTGGACAATACGGCAGATGAAGGACAAGAACGGCGCCGTTTTGTTCGGCCTGAGCTGGGATGACCCGTGTCCGTTCTGGGACGACGACGGCAAGGCGTATCTCGTGGCCAGCCAGCCGACCACCTATTGGTATCCTATTTTGTTCCAGATGACGCCCGACGGAACGCAGCTTCTGGACGGAACGCTGGCGAAAATGCAGCTCACCACTTCCGATTCCACCGGCCGGGGCACGAACATTTATACCTCGGCCGTGCAGGGCGAGGGCAACAAAATTTACAAAATGAGAGGATATTACTATCTTTTCCACAACGATAACGCCGGCGGCACCCGGAAGGCCGTCATGATCCGCTCGAAGAACCTGTACGGCACCCTGGCAAACGGCAATCCCGGCGGGCCCGCAAATCCGGGCGCCTACGATATTTCGCCCCAGGGCACGGCAAATTTCATCATGATCCACGGCGACCCGGCGGGCGATTCCACGGGCAGGTGGGACCAGGGCGCGTTGCTGTGCACGCCCGATTCGTCGCAATGGTTTTTCCTGAGCCATCAGGGGGCGGGCTATACCGACGGAAGGCCCGTCGGCCTGTTTCCCGTCACCTGGACCGACAACTGGCCGGCGGCCGGAGTGGACGACAACAACGACGGCATCACCGAGCCCGTATGGACCGCGGCGAAACCGATTCTGGGAAAAGCCGTAGTGTTTCCCCAGGGCGGCGATGAGTTCTCCGACACGGCCCTTACGCCGCAATGGCAATGGAATTACCAGCCTCGGGCCGACAAGTGGTCCCTTTCGGCCCGGCCCGGCTATCTGCGGCTGTCGGCGTTCAAGCCGCTAACAAGCGGGACTTTCTTCAAGGCGGGAAATACCATCTGTCAAAGATACTTCAAGGGCGACACCGTGCAGGCCGACGTCAAAATTGACATCGGCGGAATGGCCGACGGCGAGGAGGCGGGGCTGTGCCATTTTAACGGTGGCGTGAACTATGCCACCATCGGCGTGGCGCAGAGCGGAACGACCAGAACGCTGAAATATAATAATACGGGCGCGATCACGAACGGGGCCCAGGTCCCGGCCGCCACAGTCACGATCTGGTTCCGGTCAAAGATAAATAAACAAAGCGTTAACACCTATTATTACAGTTACGACGGAACTTCGTTTACGCAGTTCGGCGGGACTTTTGCCCTTGCGTGGGGCGGTTACCGGGGCGATTACATCGGCATGTATAATTACAACAACGCCGCCGACAGCGGATACGTGGACATTGACTGGTTCCACTACTCATTCGCCGGACCGGCGATCACCCAAGTCGCCGCAAAACCTCCCAAAACCAATTACACGGCCCGGGGCGATAAAAACGGAAGTATTTTATGCCTTGCCGGAGGCAACGGCGGGTCAATAATCAAGCCGCCCGGCAACCCGAGTTCGGGCGGACGGGTGACACTGTACGATGCCCGGGGAAAAACAATCCCGTTTACCCTTGAACAATCGGGAATTGTCCGGTTGACAAATCATATATCAAGCAATATCGTTTTTATCGGAACATCTCGATAGATGATGGAGGTTCGTCATGCTTACACGACAAAGAGCGGTCCTGATCGCGGCAATACTGTTCGCGTGCGTTTATAGGTCCTTTGCCGCGTACGTTCCGCCCGCGCAGCGAATGACGCTTAATCAAAACAGGTCGTGGAAGTTCATCAAGCAGGACGTCTCCGGCGCGCAGGCCGCGGGCTTTAACGACACGTCCTGGTCGGCGGTCGGCCTCCCTCACTGCTTCGATATCCCTTATTGGAGGGCGAGCGCGGCGGTCCCTCCCACGATCGGATGGTACCGCAAACATGTTGCCATCGACACGTCATGGCTGGCCTCAAAGAGGGTCTTCATCGAGTTTGAGGCCGCGTTCCTTATCTCGCAGGTCTATGTGAACGGGACGCTCGCGGGGACGCACCAGGGCGGCTTCACCGGCTTTTCCTACGACATAACCTCGCTGCTTCACGCCGGAGACAACGTGCTTGCGGTGCGCGTTGACGGAAGCTGGTGCGATACGGTGGCGCCACGCAGCGGCGAGTACATATTTTTAGGGGGAATTTACCGCAATGTTTACCTGGTTGTTACCGACCCGCTGCACGTGACGTGGTACGGAACGTTCGTAAGCACGCCGCAGGCCACGGCCGCGTCAGCCACGGTCAAGGTGAATACCGAAATTAAAAACGACGGCGCCGCTCCCGCGACCTGCACGGTAAAATCCATCGTGGTTGATTCGTCGGGAACCATCGTGACGTCTTTCCAGTCGACCGCCGGCGTCGCCGCGGGGGCGCTCGACACATTCACGCAGACCAGCGGCGCGATAACCGGTCCGCGTCTGTGGAGCCCGTCATCGCCATACCTTTACAAAGTGTATACGGAAGTGTACAACGGGGCCGCGCTGGTCGATAATTTCGCGTCGCCGCTCGGGATCAGGTCGGTGCGCTGGGACAAGGACAACGGGTTTTTTCTCAACGGCCAGCATCTCTGGCTGCAAGGCGTGAACGCCCACCAGGACCGCGCGGGCTGGGGATACGCCTCCACGAACGGCGGGTCATTCCGGGACGTAAAGCTCATCAAGGAATGCGGCATGAATTTCATCCGCGGTTCCCACTATCCGCACGCCCCGGCGTTTTCCGACGCCTGCGACACATACGGCATCTGCCTGTGGTCCGAAGCGCCTTTCTGGGGTCTCAACGAAAACCCCACGGGGTGGCAAAGCGGCGCGTATCCTGCAAATGCAACGGCGTCGGGCATGGCGGCGTTCAACACGAATTTGATCTCCCAGCTCACGGAAATGATCCGCATCCACCGCAACCATCCCAGCGTTATCGTCTGGAGCATGGGAAACGAGGTTTTTTTCACGAATGACCTGACCCGGACGCAGAACCTGGTGCAGCAGATGATCGCGGCGGCCCATACCCTGGATTCGACCCACGCGGCGGGAATGGGAGGCGTGCAGGTCGGGACGACGCTGGACGCGATGTGCGATGTCGCGGGGTTTAACGGCGACGGCGCGATAAATTACATCAATCCGGCCATGCCCAACCTGGTCGCCGAATACGGAAGCTGCACGGAGAACCGGCCCGGCGCGTATACGGCGTGCTGGTATCAGTTGCAGACGCAGAACGACAGCGCGGTCGAATACGCATGGCGGTCCGGCGCGGCCCTGTGGTGCGCGTTTCACCATGGGAGCAACCTGGACGGCTATAATAAATCCGGACAGATGGGAATGATGGACCATGCGCGGCTGCCCCTCGAGCGCTGGTACTATTACCGTAACAAGTATCTTGGCATCGCGCCGCCCGTATGGCCCGTGGCCGGGACCGCGGCAAAGCTCAACCTCACGACCGACAACGACACCATCACCGACGACGGCAGGACCGATTGCCAGGTCATCGTTCAGGTGCAGGACTCGTCGGGAAACTGGATCAGCAACCAGCCGAGCATAACGCTCACCGACCGCGGCGGCCTCGGGCTTTTTCCCGGAGGGACTTCGGTCGCCTTTACCGGCGGCGCCATTGACAAAGGCGTTTTAAACGGCCTCGCGGCCGTGGAATACCGTTCGTACAGCCCCGGCGCGGCGATCATCGACGCGACGTCATCGGGCCTGGCCGGGGCCTCGGTGACGGTTTTCGTCAGGCATGTTTCCGACACCATCACCACCGGCGTTTTGCCGGCGCCGCGCACACAGGCAAGACTTCCCACGGGAAACCAATTCTTCAAGGCGGCCGGAAACAGGATAGCTTTGCCCAAAGCCCTGTGGGGAAAGAAAATTATTGTTTCGGTTTTCGATCTGCAGGGCCGATTATTATTTACTAAAACCGTGGCGAATAAAAACGTTATCGATTTGACCGAAAAGAATATCGCCGGAATGGTCTCTTTAGTCAAAGTCCGGTTACCGGACCAGAAGTGAAGGTCGAGGTTTTCGGGGATTGAAGTTTGGGCACAATATTCGGCAATTATTCCAAATAATTGGTATATTATAGTTTAGTGCACCACCCCGTGCAAATTTTTGTTATGCGGTTAAGTGGTTAAAGGGAAGATTCAAAAACAAACTTTAAAAAAGAAGACATCTCCATGAAAAAAATTATGTGGTTTGCAGTGGTGTTTGCATTATCAAATGCCGTATACGCCCAAGTCGCCACCATAAACTTGACAAATATAAAGCAGGCCATTGACGGTTTCGGCGCGAGCACGGCGTTCGACGGACAAATAACCCAGGCCCAGGCCGACGTGGCCTTCGGCAACTCGAACGGCCAATTGGGGCTCACTATTCTGCGCGTCCGCATAGACCCGTCCCAGGCGTGGACCAGTGAAAAGGCGAACGCCCAGAAGGCAAAGGCGTACGGCGCCACGATCCTGGCCACTCCCTGGACGCCGCCCGCTTCCATGAAAACCAACAATAATACGGTCGGCGGCCAGCTTTCGACCGCCTCGTACGCCGCCTACGCGGCCTACCTGAAGTCCTTTTGCGATAACCTGGGCAACGTGGACGTGGTATCGGTCCAGAACGAGCCGAACATCACGGTGACGTATGAATCGTGCACGTGGAACGCAACGCAGCTTCTTAATTTCTGCAAAAGTAACGCCTCGGCCATTGGTAAACCGATCATCATGCCCGAAACGTATAACTTCGATATTTCATACTCGGACCCTACGCTCAACGATGCCACGGCGGTCTCCACTATTACCTATGTCGGTTTGCATCTGTACGGGGCCGCCATGAAAAGCTACACCAACGCCCTGAACAAAGGGAAGAAATTATGGATGACTGAGTATTATTTAAACCCCGACGACATAGGCACTTGCCTGACGATAGGCAAGCAGGTACTGGATTGCATGTATAATAACATGAGCGCCTATGTCTGGTGGTATTTGAGAATGGCGGGCTGCAATATCATCAATTCCAACGGTTCGATTTTAAAGAAAGGGTATACGCTGGCCCAGTTTTCCAAATTCGTCCGTCCGGGGTATCACCGGGTCGACGCGACCTATCAACCTCAAACGGGAGTCTCCGTCGTCGCGTTTAACGGCGCCCAGGCCGTTATCGTGGCCATTAACCAGAACACATCCTCCAAAAGCCAGACCTTTTCATTCCAGAATGGGACGGTGGCGACCGTGGCCAAATACACGACGTCAAGCTCCAAGAGTTTAAGTAACGACGGCAACGTGGCCGTGTCCGGAAATTCATTTACTACCACGCTCGACGCCCAGAGCATAACGACCTTCGTGGGAACGGCCGCGACCACCTTTGCCTTTTACGGCGCGGGCCCGGCGCCGTCCGCGAACGTTTTCAATTTCAATACGCTTCCCGCGGGCGATATATCGCTTGTGCTTTACACAATGAACGGCCAGCGATATGCGGAGAAAAAAGTATTTAACCGGCAAAGCGGCCCGATCAATTTACAAAACGAGCTTATT
>JBAVGL010000329.1:0-2730 GCA_049684795.1 Chitinivibrionales bacterium
GTTCACAATTTTTAATCACAGAGGACTATGGGCCATGAAGATGTTTGAAGATGTTGAATTTCCCGCCCCTCCGATAATGTTCGCATCATGGCCGGGAATGGGTAATGTCGGCCTGATCGCGACGGACTATCTTCGCAGAAAGCTGAGCGCCAAAGTTTTCGCTGAGATCGATATGAGCCCGTTTTTTATTCCCGATTCCATTATTGTCAAGGACGGCATCGCCCAGCTCCCCGAAATCCCATCGAGCATATTCCACTATGTAATCAATCCCAATGCCATTATTTTCGAAAGCAACGCCCAGATCGGGGGCAAAGACGGGATCACCATCATTAAAACGATCCTGGACGTTGCCAAACAGATGAAAGTGTCGCATATTTATACGTCGGCCGCCCTTGTACAGCCCATGACGTATCAAACCCCTTCACAGGTGCTGGTTGCATGCAGCAATCCTCTTCACTTGGAAAAATTAGTGAGCTACGGCGTGGTCCCAATGCCTGACGGATACATCGCGGGGCTCAACGGCCTCTTGCTCGGCATTGCCGCGTCGCGGGGAATTGAATCGGCGTGTTTTTTAGGGACCATGCCATCGTACGCGTCGAACATGATGTATCCAAAAGCTTCATTGGAAATTGTGAAAACCTACCAGAAAATGCTTTCCTCCACCATGGACCTCGGTGAACTCGAAAGCAACGTAGCTGAAATGGACCAGCAACTGGCGACAATCGAAGAGCGCATCAAGCAGATATTTCCGTCGAACAATGAATCGGACGAGGAAATGTCGGGTATTGATGAAGAGAAGGTGCCTCACTATGTAATGGAACGGATCGAGAAGCTGTTTGAAAAGGCAAAAATCGATCATTCCACGGCAAACGAGTTGAAAAAAGAACTCGATCGATGGAACCTGTTCGAACTGTATGAAAACCGGTTTCTTGACTTGTTCGAGGATGATAAAAAAGAATAGACAAGAATAAGGGTCGCCGTTCGTGAATTCAGAACAATACCTCAGGTTTTTGCTGAACAATCCTTTTCTTCGGTTCGTGCCCCCCGGTCATTTTTATTCACCAATACCTGATTATAAAGACGTGGTCGCCCGAAGCGACCTTTTGTTTCGGAGAGACTCAAAGGAATGTCCGGGGGTAGACATGAATGAGCAGGGGCAACTTGGGCTTTTAAATAAATTAGCAGCTTTTTACAGGGAAATGCCCTTTGCGGATGGTCCACAGGAAAACGTCAGGTATTTTTTTAAAAACGATTCGTTTGGACACCATGATGCAATTGCACTCTATGCAATGATACGGGAACACCGCCCAGGAAAAATAATTGAAGTCGGTTCAGGTCTGTCCTCCGCCGTAATCCTTGACACGAATCAGCTTTTCTTTAACGACGCGATAGCCTGCACTTTTATAGAGCCCTACCCGGACCAGCTAAATAAGGTACTCAAAACGGGGGACCTTCAAAAAAATTCCTTTATCCGGAAACTGGTCCAGGACGCGCCATTGGACCTCTTCGAGTCGCTTTCCGCCAATGACATCCTTTTTATTGACTCCTCGCATGTTGTAAAGATAGGCAGTGACCTCAGCCATCTTATCTTTACGGTGCTTCCTGGCCTTAAGCCGGGAGTAATTGTCCATTTTCATGATATACCGTGGCCTTTTGAATACCCCAGGGAATGGATTTTGGAAGGCCGCGCCTGGAATGAGGCATATTTCCTGCGGGCGTTTTTAAGCTATAACGACATGTTCACTATTATGTACGCGAATTCGTTCATGAGTTGTTTTCATGAAGATGAAATACGCGCCAAAATGCCCCGGTGCCTTGAAAACACCGGGGGAAGTTTTTGGATCAGAAAAAATGGTACCTGAGAACCATCCATGACTGCCTTTTTCACACGGGGAGGCCATTATTAAAATAGCCACGCTCCTTACCGCATCTATTTATAAAAACAAGCTTCAAGGATTTCTTGACAATGTTCAACAGACCGCCGCGAACATGGGCTCTTTTGAAGTGCTTGTCAAAATAGACAGCAACCACCGTGAAATGATTGATTTTATGGAAACGGAAGTCAAAACACGGCCTTTTCCTTTACGGTATATCGCAACGCCCAAGCTTGACGGATATTGGAGCATGCACACGGCCTTAAGCGACCTGTTAAAAATATGCTCGCCGGAAACCTATTTCGTTTGGGTGACCAACGATGAAATCAGGTTCGCGTCACATGGATGGGACACCTGTTTGCTGAGGCACAGAGGATTGTTCCCCGATCATGCTTTTTATCTCCGGACCAGCGACAATAAAAACCGCCTCTGCAGCCTTGTTGAGTGCTGTCCGCGGGGCGAGCATTTAGGCTTTTTTACCAAAAAATGGCTGGAATTGGTGGAAGGGTTTGACCGCGGTTGTTCGGACACGGGCAATGAGCTCATTAATTTCCATTTGCGCACGGCCCTGGGCAGGGAAAGGAGCATTGCGATTGACGGAATCGACTATCTTAACATTGAAGAAACCGTCAGCGCCGATCACGGGCTTTCTGAAAAGCAATGGAAAGAAAAATTAAGCAGGATCTGGCAATTATATTCCAAATTGCTCAAGTACGACACGCAGAAGAACATGTTTCGCCGCGCACAGCGGGTCAACGCGCACATCTGGGCATACGAGCATGAGTACCCCCGTTTTCAGCTTTTTGATTATCATGCAAAACAGGCCATCGTGGTCGTTCCCGAGGGAAGCGATGGC
>JBAVGL010000330.1:0-2385 GCA_049684795.1 Chitinivibrionales bacterium
GCACGCTTCTCTGAATTGGTCCATACAATACACTTCGCTTTTCCCATTTTTCATGATTTAAATGATTAGTACTATCCATAGTTGCCCAGGCATTTTCCAACGTTTTTATCAGGCTTTATTAAGCTGGTTCATTTAAGCGACTTATTGTAATCCATATCGAACCACATGGCGAATAGACCGAATTGAATGCCCATGGTCATTAAAAAAACCGAGAGCAGTCCACTCGTTGCGGCAACAGGACCCGATGTGATTCGTTTCAAGAGGAGATCCAGTCCAAATCCGGCTCCGGTTAGGGTAAGCAGCAGACCTAAAATGTAAAAAAATACAAGCGGATGAAAGTCTCTTATAATGTATTTATGAAACATTCTAAACCAGAATAGTTTTGCGAGAAGAAGGCTGATTTTGGGAATAATGGTGATAATATTTATACCGCTTTTTTCTCCGATTCCATAAATTGGCTTCACCGGTACATCCCTGACTCGCGCATTATATACGTTTAATCGGACAAGATAATCATTCGGGCATCCGTATCGTTTATAGGTTTGCTCCCAATTAACGAGGTGTAACAGTTTTGAATTAATTGCTGTATAACCTGACTGTGAATCAGCGACATGCCAGTAGCCACTTGCAATTTTTGTTAAAAAAGAAAGGATACTGTTGCCGAAATATCTGATTTTCGGTATTTTTTTCCATGCCTCGCCCGTGAAAAGACGGTTTCCCTTGCAATAATCAGCTTCATTACATGCTACAGGAGAAATGATTGCCGGCAAATCCGCAGGATCCATCTGACCGTCACCCGCCATTACCACCGCAATATCAATGCCGTTGACACAGCACCATTTGTATCCCGAAACTATTGCAGCTCCCACTCCCTGGTTGTATTGATGGCTTAGGAGCATAATTCTTGGATTTTGCGTAGTGTGGCCAGTTGCTTTATCTATGGAATTTTCATAGAGGACTTTTCCGTCTGATTCAATAACCTCTGCACCCGATTCAATAACAAGCCGGGCGGTTTGATCGCGGGAACAATCATTAATCACTATGATGAAATCAACAAAACCCGGGATAGTGGTGATAGTTTGAACAATTAGATTTTCTACATTGAATGCCGGAATAACGACGGCCACAGTTTTTGATTTGAACATACAGTTTATTACCTTATATCAATTTACTTTACCGGGTCATTTTGCCTAAAATTATATAATGCATTATATAATTTTACAAGCCTTATCAGCGGTTTAATTTAAAGAGAAAAATGCCATCATCATGATCGAGAAGGACATAGTCCCTTGATTCTTGTATGCGCCGTAGGCCTTCAAGGTGCTCTTCTCGAGAAAGCCAATCCCAACTCGCTTGCTCTAATGTGTCAACTATAATGTACTCCGGTTTAACGGGTGTAGGGAACCTGGGGAAGAGAAAATACCATTTACGCGCCATCAGGTGAGGTGCGATATGACTGGAACTCATGACCGCAGCAGCGTCGGGAATTTTAGTAAGGATCCGATCGCACTTTTTGTCATGCAGGGATTTTACATACTGATGACGCAAATTCCAGAATCCACGCGAGGGGAAAGCATGGCCCTGAAGAAAAAATGTAATACCGATTGCGATAGTTGTAGCAATTAAATAATACCGTTTTAACGAGGCGTCGCTAAGCCCTGCGATATATAAAATAAACGCATAAACGACAAGGGGAATGAATAATGTTTCCCGATGGGAGAGCAATTCCAGTCCTGATCCCGAAAGTGCATTTTTAATTATTATGAGAACCCCTGCTGCCAAAATCCAGGGCTTTCGCAGCGATAAAAATAAGAATGGAAGTAATAAGGACATCATGGCCACAATATTGTTTTGTCTGAAAAACTTGGCAAACACTATTGATGGATGAGTTAGGGTAAATGAAATAACAGGTAAAAGCCCGTGTGATCCGCCGATGTCGCCATAATTGATCGCTATGACGGTTGGCTGTAAACCATTGTTGAAAAAAGGTATTCCAATTTTGAGTACGAAAATAAACCAGAAAAAACCAATACAGATTGTTGCTATGCCGTTTTTTTTATTTTGAAAAGAAAGCCAGGCGCCATATCCTGCTAAGACAAGGCCCACGTATTCAATACAACAAAGGGCGACTGCTATACAGATCCAGTACTTCGGCCATTGACGCTGTGCTGCATATAAAAAACTTAAAAACAAAAAAGGCATTGCAAGAGGATCAGCATGGAAATCATATAAATTTGCGAGATGAACGGGTAAATAGGCAAGGAAAAGCGATCCGATCAGATAGCTCATCGAGCTATTTTCCAGGTGATGGTTTGCTAAAAGGTAAACGGCGTACCCGGTTCCCGCAAAAAATAATGTTTGCATCCACAAGACCGAGGTTGGGCT
>JBAVGL010000331.1:0-3938 GCA_049684795.1 Chitinivibrionales bacterium
ATTTATAAATAATTCTTCACGCGCTCAAAGACCGTTTCGACCGGAATATCTTTCATGCAATTTTCCAGTCCGGTTTTACATCCTTCAAAAACGCCAAAATAGCACGGAACGCAACCCAGTGTTGATCGTATTAAAGTAATATCGGCCCTTCGCGGCAACACTTTGGATGGATCGGTTGGTCCAAAGAGCGCTATGAGGGGTGTTTTGGTGGTTGAGGCAAGGTGCATGGCCCCCGTGTCGCCGGAAATATTCAAGCGGCTCTTTGAAAATAAAAAAGCCAATTCGTTCAGATTTGTTTTCCCGCATAAGTTAGTGACGCCCGCAGATTCACTTTCAATCGCGTGAGCAATTTCATAGTCGTGAGTGTTTCCCGTAAGCAGAATAGGTATCGACGATTGCGTGCGAATGAGCTTGATCAAATCAATATAATATTCAACGGGCCACCGCCTGATGGTACTTGATTCTCCCAGATTAATTCCTCCGCCCGGCTGAATACAAATAAATTCATTTGCAAGGAATTTTTTGAAATAATCCGAAACCTTTTCATCATTAATAAAAAAGTCCAATGCAAGATCATCAATCCCTACTTTAATGCCCTCGAAATTTTTGCTGATAACTTCTTGGAAAACAATCCCATTATAACGCCTGATTTCATTCATGCTGGGATTTGTGTAAAATATCTTTTTTGCTCCAAAAAGCTTGCTGGCAAAACGAATGGTCTTATTGGGATGAAAATTGATAATAACATCATATCGGGCATTGCGAATCGCCGTCAGCATTCTAAAAACATATAAAATTCTTCTAAAATTGACCTTTTTTTTGTTAACGGATATCACCCGATTTATATGCTTATTATTTTGAGTAACATCTATATAGGTTTCGAATACCAGGTGATCAATCAATACTTCAGGATGATTTTGTTTCAGCAACCTTATAGCCGGGGTCGTCATCAAGATATCACCCAAGGCCTGGAGCTTAATAATAAGTATCTTTTCAGGTTTATGGGTCTTCATGGGATCATCCCTGGTTAGAAACTCTGTCTGAATTATATACGCGTCCAGCGTATATAATTCCTGCGTACAGAGACTTATCCACCTTGTGGGTTAGAAACTCTGTGCGAATTATGTACGCCTTTCGTGGAGATAATTCAGACTTAAAATTTATTATCTGCCCTTCGGCAGGTTAAAAGGGAAATAGAAACCAATTATAATATAACATAATTATCATTACATAATAAATTTGTAAAAATATTTATATTTTTTCAAATATTCTAAGCCTCGCTATTTCCTTTCTAAAAACGATACCTTTATCCAATTCCGTTCCATTGTATAATGCGCCCAAGGAAGGGGAAAGCATCCCGCATCGGTCCGTAAGCAGAATAAACCGCACGCCCCTTTTCCGGCATTCGGCGGTAAAATCCTTTAAAGATGAAATGGGGAATTCAGGGTATTCTTCATTAAAAAGGTAGGTTCCCCAACGGGGCGCGCCTCCGTTAAAATAGGGTAAATAAGGCGGCAAGCTTCTGAAATACATGGTAAAATCCGTTGAAAAAATCTGATGAACGTTATCACATCCAAGACCGCGTAAATAATTTTCAACGGCAACGCGGTCTCTGTTCTCATGAAACCGGGAATTCACAAATAAAACATCTTTACCAAAAAGCACGAGAATCACAATGCCCACAAGCGCGATAGACGTTATATGATACGCATTAACCGGCATTTTTTTTCGGAGGGACTTAAAAACAGTTTCCGCGCATAAGCCGGCGCAGAGGAATGAAAGCGGAAGGGGCAATAACAGCGCTCGTCCGCTCGTGGTTGCCGAGAAAAAACCGCAGTAAGCAATGGTCCATAAAGCGACCGTTAAGCAAAATTTTTGCTTGAGCGGGTCTTTCACGATTAACAATGCCGCCAGCGCGGGCACATAATCCGGGGCAAACAGAACAAATGCGCCCAGGTATTTGCCGAGAAAAAGCAACGGCGCCTGCCCGATGAGCGCTGGAATTGTGGGTGGAAAATGTATGGTCCCGGTTTGATACCAGCTCAGGCCATACATCAAATCATATACATTCATCATCCCGAATTGGGTTTCCAAAAAACCGTGCCCCGTAACGGCATTAACGGCCAGTTGAGGGGCGTAACCGCAACATAATCCTGTAAAGGCCATTAAAGGCAATTCCCAATTTTTCCGGTACACAATTAACAAACAGAGTATTAAAAAGACCGAAGCCACCAGAACATGATAACGGAAAAGAGCGCCAAATCCCAGAAACATGCCGCCGATAAAAAACCTGCGGTATTTTCTTTTTTCGCTCTTAAAAAGCTGTCCGAAAATCAATAAAACGCCGCAGGACAAAAAAGCGATGGCCGCAGGGTCTCCGCCGCCCATATTGACATAATGGTAAAATCGAGGGAACAACGATAGCAATACTATCGCTAAAAAAGCCATGGCTTTGGTCATTAATTTTCTGTACAGCGATAGCCAAACTATCAGAATGGCGACACCAAATAAAATATTTGCCAAAATAGCGGGAATTTCGGGTGGAAATTTACCCATGATTATTTTTAAAAACAGACAGTTGGCAATAGGATACTGCGGATTAAACCACGTCTGACGGTCGCAAAAAGTCATATGCCTGGCGACAAAATAGGTGTCCCAGAAATCATTGTGCGTTTGTTGAAAACTGACAAAAATATCGGGCAAAACGCATATCAGCGCGTAAAGAAAGATATAAAAGAATGGCGAAACGGTGGGGTTTTTCTTATCGGGAAGTCCGGTCATGGTTTTTTCACAAATTGAACATGGCGTAAATATAATTTAACAATGGATCTCTGGGGCGCCGATTTTATGGTTACCTTCTAAAAATAACACTGTTATTCATTATAAGGCCTTTGAGCCTTTAAAAAAAGAAATTGTCCATTCTTAAAAGACCTTTGGGTTTTTTGCTTGACTTAACTATAAGCGCAAATTGATATTATGAAGAGAGCGCATTTTCAAATTATTATTGAAACTACATTATGAAATAAAACTGATGAAAAATCTTTTAAAAGTTTATCATAATTTATATAAAACTTGCAAAAAATCAGATACAAGCTTTTTTAAAGTTGCCTTTAGAGAAATACTGTATAGGGTTCTATACAAAAAATCATTCCTGCTTCACCAAAATGTAACTATTCATGGAATAAAAAATATTGAACTGCCGGGCAAATTAAATGTAGGGATAGATTATTTCGGTTTTATTCATAAAACCGACAAAACCTATTTAAATGTAAATGGCAAATTGAGATTAAATGGCGACTATTCAATTGGAAGAGGTTGCCGATTTGATATTGGAACGGGTGCAATTGTTTCAATAGGAAAAGGCGGCTATGTAGCGGCAAATACAACTTTTATCATTATGCACGGATTGACAATTGGAGACAATTGCGCGATTTCATGGGATTGTCAATTTCTTGATGAGGATTTTCATGAGATAAATTACTTGGGCAAGAAAAGTTATGGGAAATCTATTGTGATTGGCAATAATGTTTGGATAGGGTGTGGAGCTAAAATTTATAAGGGAACTGTTATTCCTGATAATTGCGTAATCGCATCAAATTCAATTGTTAAAGGCAAATTTAATATAGAAAATTGTCTCATTGGCGGAAATCCAGCTAAGATTATTAAAGAAAATATTGAATGGAAATAAGGTATAACGCTTGCTGGCCACGGCTTACAAGCAATGGCGACGTCGGCATTTATGGCAACGGAGAAAGTTACCGACTGCCCGACATTTTTCGTCGCGCCCGACGGCTGAGTAACGATGCTCGGCACGACAAGAACGTTAACGACGGTGATCTTGACTTTGGCCTTATCGCTCCAATACTCGTCGGTGACGCGGACGGATAATCATTCCTCATCATCGTTATTATTTTCAATTTGAAGCAACAGCTTTAATT
>JBAVGL010000332.1:0-56731 GCA_049684795.1 Chitinivibrionales bacterium
ATCATCATTACACCGTAGGAATTGCATTGACCACTTGCTCAACTTTTTCCGCCACCGCTTCAATCTTTGTCAAAATCTTAGGCTCAGTAAGTGGAAGCGTAATAACAAGTCGATTAAAAATATCCGCCTTTGCTTCTATCCCAGCGAGCGGGATGGTCTTGAAAAAAGCGGCATCGGCTTGCATCGCCGCGTTCCATGAAGGGATCGCTGGGGAAGACGCCACAATGACTTTGATTTCCGCAAACAGGGTTGCGTTTTTGTCAATAACATTTTTCAATCCCTGAACTACTGGAACATATTTTGCTTCCGCGGAAGCTACCTTTTTAGCAATCCCTGCAAACACCCCAACCCCACCGACACCGGCAATACCAAGAAGTGTAAGAATTTCATTCACCCATTTCGGTAGTCCTGTAATAGTGCCAGGATCGGTTCCCGTAGTCTGAGCAACCACCGATACGATAGCGAGAACGATAAACGCCACCGACAACATTAAGATACTTGTGAGCCTCATAAGGCCCTCCTTATTTAAATAGGTTTATAAAAATGACCGCGCAGTAAGCGCTACGTCAATTGATCGTTGAGTCCAATTTTTAGAGTATATACTCCATATCGGTAGTTTACTATACATTAATATACGCTGTACCGTAAAATCCCGTATCAAGTGCATCGGGTCTTTTGCCTTAACAGCGGCAAGGGTCATCGGCCCGATAACTCCATCATCTTTTACCCCAGCGGCGCGCTGGAGAAGAATAGAAGCGGCTTTAGTTCCTTGGTTAACCGCTGAGTCGAAAACGCATGAGGAAATGCCTTCTGGAAGAACATCGAGATTTAATTTGTCCCAGTAGTCACGTTTGTAAATTGCTTTAGCGTCATCGATAATAAGATTTTTTATATCTAAATTCGGATACGCTTTTTTTGATATGCCAAAATTAGTTTCCCCTCCAGGATCATTCGGGTCGTTTACGTACCCACCTTCGTATTGTAAAGTAGTATTGACGGCGGTTTCAAAACTCATGGCTTACCTCCTTTATTAATAACGGTGTCTATTTTGCTTGCAGTATATGATGTTTTATATTGGATTAATTTTATATCTGATTTTAGATCACCAATTTGATTGGTAACGATCCACGTTGCCCCAGCGGCTCCCATTGCAATAGCCGCCATGATGCCGATAGCTTTTACCCAGGTAACATATATGCGGGGCATGTTTTTAGCGCAGTCATCCGCATGCTCCGCTATCTGTTTATTGACAAACTCAAACAGGCTTGGCCCTTCGGTGTCCGTTATTGTATGATGTTGGTGCTCATTCATCACGGCCTCCATTTTTAATAAAATTAAATTTTTTTAAAATAATTCTTGGTTTTTTCCGTATTCCATATTATAATATAATCATACATTAACAAAGGAGTCATAACCGGCCTTTTGTTTGATCGGAGCAACCCCTCACAAGCCAACGAATTTATTCGTGGGTGGTTGACGCACTGTAAAATATATGGTATCCACTTTTTCAAGGAGGTTTTTATGTTCAAGCTCATCATTGCCGCCCTGCTGTTTGTGGTCGTCGGGTGCTCAAATCCTACATCCGTAAAATCAGTTTCCAAAACCCAGGGATTAAACAATGTTAATCTCATTGTTGATCCTGCCTGTGGTGTTCTCGCATTTGAGGATACTGTTATATCGGACGAAATTATTACCGCCCCATTTTACGAAGGAATAGATCATCCTGGTTTTGAGCCTGTTAATGGTGACTCTATTCATTGGAGCGGGTTTTCTTTCCAGGTTAAAAATGATACTTGGATTGATCTGCAATTGTACCGTAATCCAATGCCTGCGGATACTGGATATTCAGGCGAATTAATCAAAGTTATTTCGGACACAAACATTATTATTGATCCCTATGTCGTGGCAAAAATGAAAATTCTTGCCAAAAATTAATATTAAAGTTCCTCAAAAATTGATGTCTGACTACATATCAGAGTCATGCCCTGATAAGCACCCAGGCCCACAGTGCCATGAGTAAGAGTAAGATTTATACTGTTTGCAGTAGCGTTTATAAAGATAAATACTAATCCATCCGATATGTTGATAAATGACACTGTGCCGCCTGCTGTTGCCGATGTCATAGTACAGAGTGGCCTCATGTGAGCGCAATCAAAGGTAAAAGTTGTAGTCATTGTTGCTATGCTGTCGTATAATTTTTCTGAATGTCTTATACCAAATGTATCGACAACCATTTGATTTGCCGTCGTAAAGCGTGTGTACCCATAATACGAAGTATCATATCCGGTTGTATACAAACCGCCCGCTCGTATTTGTCCCCCCACCGTATCGTTTCCGCTGACGTTCATCGAGGGGGCAGTGATTTCCGACTGAATTGACCACCCGTTGCTTGTGATTTGCCCATAGAGCCCGCCCGTTTGACTTCCAATAGATAAGTTATCACTTTTCATGTAAAAGCCAGGGATGCCTCCATAATCACCTAAAACGATATTGTTTTCAATCGTCGCCGTTCCACCTACCAGCAGCCCGCCGCCGATGTGCGCACCCGCCGAGGTGGTAAATTGGGAGTCGAGATTCGTCGTCCCGATGCTGACGTTGCCATTGCTTAATATTCTCATCGCCTCAGAACCGTTTCCTGATTGGATAACGGTTGAAGCGTTTACCGCATCTGAACCCATCCAAAAAGCATTGCCGCTATTGTCGTAACCAAGAGAACCTTTAATGTTTCCATTATTTCTGAAATATTGGTACGTGTATCGGCTGCCATCATTATCCAAATCAAAAGTGTTATCATTGCCGCCTTTGACCGTTACGTTATTATTGATCGTCGCCGTTCCACCTACCAGCAGCCCGCCGCGGATGTGCGCACCCGCCGAGGTGGTAAATTGGGAGTCGGGACTCGTCGGCCCGATGCTGACGTTGCCATTCAATAAAATTGACATTACCGTAGTTAATGATGCCGAATTTCCGGCAGTGCCACTTGGAGCAGTGTAAAAATTAAAATTACCAGAACCATCCTGTTCAAAACTGCTGCCATAAGAAGATGTCAAATATTTCCAGCCTGAGCTATAATAAAGATTATTTGAGAGTTCTGTATTAGTACTTATATTAATCAATCCGTATCTATTACCTATCTGTAAATTGGTTAACGCGCTTGTGGCCCCTATGCCGACATTTCGATCTGCATTAGGCGCAAGCAAAACAGGTCCGCCAGATTTTAACGTTATGAAATTATTGTTTCCGCCATCATTAATTGTAAGGTCCTTATTAGCTGATCCGGTGATAGGTGTACTGCCCTGTAAATTAAATGCCCAAATCTGATCATTTAAATGATATAGCATAAATTGGGGATTGTCGTTATTGGAAGTACCAGCCAATTTAAATATTGGATTTGTGCCTGTTATATCCATAAAATATGATCCGTTATCACGCAACGCACTATTTGATAGCGTTGTTGTTGTTGCCGCTTTTGGGATATACCCCGCAGTTAATGATAACGCCGGAGACGCACCAACATCAGAGTAAGACGGTGTCGTATAAGTAAATGATCCACTCCCATTGTTTTTGAGCCAACCCGTACCGTTTGCAAGCGACCCGATAGATGTAAGGTTGGCATACGCTGCCTGTCGTGCCGCCGCCGCACCAGATTGGTCCGCGCCGACCACCGAATATGCTGACCCTATCGCGGTGCCGTTTAAGTTTGTGGTCTGGACATTTGACACGTTGATATTATTTGCGGAAAGGCCAAGGCGGATATGAACGGTATCGGGGATTTTTCCGGTTGAATCAGAATATCGGGCGCGATTTGCTTTATTGGCGGTATCTGGAATTATTGCCGCCGTCCCATTAAAAGACGTATTCCCGATTGTTCGCGCCGTGGTCAACTGTGTCGCCTGCACCACACTTACCGCAGAGTCCGGTACGATATTGGCCGTACCATCGAAGGTCGTGCTCTTGCCAATCGTGCGGGTTGTGGCAAGTTTACGCGCACGATCCGCTGCAATTGCAGTATCAGCAGTAGCATGTATGCCAAGATACGGGCCGCCATACACATTGCCACCCCATTTACCGGCGTCCGCTGCACTGTCAGCAAGTGTGGTGCTGTCAACGCGCATGTTTGATCCCGTCGGTATGATATATCCTGTCGCCGGAATAATAACATGCTTATATAAATTTGTTCCACTATCAAGAACCTGCAATCCCTTCTCACCTACTATTGTATGTGCCGCGGCTGTTCCTGTATTAATACTATTTACTCCACCACCTGAAACGCTGGAAAGAATTTCTCCAAGTGTTCGATAGTAAACAGTACCAAGAGTTCCTACTAAAATAGTATCGTTTACAGAACCATGCAGCATCTGACCATATTTTAATTTTTTATTAAAAAGTAAAGTATCGTTTGAGGTTTGAAAACCAAAACATACATTTATAAATAATAAAATAAGAATTAAGCAAGTTGTGCTATGTTTGTCCACGGAACCCCTCCTGTAGCTGAATATGCAATCCATAATTGATTTGCCCCCACCTGAACCAACTGAAAATTAGTTCCTATCGGTAATGCACCGGAAATTAAAACCGACAATATACTCGCTGGGATAGAATGATATGCTCCGGTAACATCGGTATACCCCAGGTTGCCGGTATCCGTTTCTATTCCGATTTTACATTTACCAAGGTCATCTTGTAAAGTTATTTGAGTATTATTAGCGAGCGTCAAATAAATTTGCTGTGACCCCGGTTGGTTATATACGTTTGAAACGCTCATTTAAGCCACCGCTGCACGGATAACGAGAAATTGTAAAACTATCGCCTCAGAGAGCGAAGCCGTATGAATATTCCGTACCGAAATAGTAGCTAATCCGTTACCCGGCGCAACTGAGAACTGATACGCTCCGAGTGTTCCAACACTTTGATGATTAATTAACACCATATCGTTTTGCAAAAGTAAAGCGTTATTCATGACAAACGAGACTGTCGTCGCGTTTACAAGCGCGGTATTTTGCATGGTGATTTGCCCGCATAGCTTTGCGAGTGTAACCGCCGAACCTTTATTTGCAGCTTGACTAATCGTTCCGCCGGTTCCGCTTGTATACCCGACGGCTCCGCCGCTGGAGAGGATTGGCCCGGTTGATCGAATTAACCCGCTCGATACCGACCCCAGCGTTGCGTTTGCGGAAACATTTAACGATACCGCGGAAACGCTATTAAAAGTTGAAACACCGGAAATATTTATTGTACTTGCGGAAGCGTTACCGAGCGTCGGCGCACCTGTAAACGAAGGATTATTGAGAGGTGCCGCGCCTATTTGTGAGGGCGTAGGCAAGCGCCAATCGTTATTCCCAGCGCCGTCGTCCCAGAGGAATCCGGCGTTTGCCGTCGGTAATGTTACTCCTGCCGTTTTCCACGACATATTACCCGCACCATCATTATTCAAAAAGCCGGAAAGGTTAGTAGGTAATGTTACTCCTGCCGTCACATTAGGATTGATAGAACGATAATATCCAGTTTGATCCGTGTAGCCTAAATAACCAGTATCGGTTTCAACTCCAATTTTACATTTACCTAAATAAGACGCTAAAATAGTATGCGTATTATTTGCAAGCGTAAAGTATTCGGAAGACGACCCCGGTTGATTGTATACGTTTGCTATTGTCATTATGAAATTACCGCCTGTTCCCCTTGAGCCCCCGATTGTATTGTGTCCTGCCATCCAAGAGCACCCGATTGTATTGAGTCTTCAAAGTTGAATCCTTGTGGTATTGTATCTGAAAGCATTATTGCCTTTATTAAAACTTCATGTTCATTATTCGGATTTACCGTTATTTCCTCCAATATACATTCTATGCTTATATTATTTGTCTGATGGGGTAATGATAAAATAAATCTATGTGCTTCAAGCCAAGCATCCGCGCCCGTTTGAACACTGGAACATTTAAACTCAATTTCAGGATTGTACATCCAATTAATCCAATCGGTCAAGTGTGCAAGTGCAGTATCATAGTCCCTAATAAAATCAAGATCGGTCATATCACCAGGAGGTGGTTCAATATTATGTACGCGCTGCATGAGATTATAACAAAGGCCCCATAAATTAGATGCCGTTTCCGCGTTCCTGCACCCTTGTACAAAAAATCCTTTTTGTGTTAACGTAGGATTTTCATAGTCGGTATTCATAACCTTTATCAATCCATCATAATTCCCTGACCCGATATTAAAATTATAATTGATATATGGCTCCGGGTAAACATCCGCTGGATCAGGTTCATAAACTTTTATCGATGACCGGTCGATAATTTGAGCAAGTGTTATCGTATCGCTGGGAGAAGTAAGAGATTTTTGTAAAGGCTTTACACATTCATTTCCATCACCATCAACGTAATTTACCATACCAAATTGGTAGCATAGTTTTTTCTTTATTACGTTAGTAGCTGCATTTTTTGCATCCGTTATCTGTCCTGAACACTGATATACTTTTAATGCGGTAAGTCCGGCGTCATCGAATGACCCGTCCCCGGTTATTTTTATAGGTGCATTTTCCCAGTAGCCTTTTCCCCATCCAGCGTATGGAGCGATTCCATTTTCGCTTCCGTTTTGTAAACGGCAAAAATGTTCGAGTGCATTAACTGGATCGGCAATTAGATCAGTAGGATTTTTCCTTCCTCCCCATGTACTATTAAATATCCTTCCGGCGCAAAGAACGAATATATCATCCGCAATATTATCCTGCTTTTGGCAAATAATAGCTAACTCATTAAAATTAATTACTCTAAAAAAATCGTATTGAGATCCACTATTTTGTGTTACTCCAGATATGATTCCTATTCTATAAATTGATCGAAGAAGTTCAATAGAAGTTATCCCTGTTAGTGGAAACGCACTATATCCAGTAATTGCATGGATTTGTGTAGGTATAGAAGATGCGACTTGATAAAATGCTAAATTATTATCAGGATATACCCTGTTTATATAATAATAATCTGGGAGGTTATTAACTGAGCTATGTGCGTCATATGGTTGTGAACCCGCATCACCTTGATCTTGATATTTTTGACCAACTGATGTATCAAGTATATCGGTTATTGGACCAAGAAAACGCCTGAACCTTATTTTTAATGGGCAAGCTATATCCCATCCTCCTCCGGTATTTGTTCCTGTTGTAATATTCAAACCTAAAAAATAATTACTATATTCTGTCAATATTTTACTCATATCAATTTGTATTTCATACACTGCCCATATTGTATGTCCGGTATCACTATGAAAACTAAGACCAAACTGATGCTGTTCAAAAGTAGAGTCATTTTGATCATTAGATGGATTTACTGACCCTACTGAAATTATTGTATATCCAAGAAGTTCCATACTTGAGTCATTACAATAGATGTTAGGTGAACGTACCGGATTAAGTGGGATATCATCAGTACCTAAACCCCAAGCAGAGGCATTTGCTGCTGCATATCTGGTAATGGTACTGAGTAGTGGAAAAATATCAAAACTATAAATCACGTTCGGGTCTCCATCACACATAAGCGGATTTAATTGGAGGATGTTTCCTCCAACTCCTTGCACCACATTATAACCTAATTTTGCAATAGGAGTAAATCCAATTTGTTTTATTAAGTTTATTCCTACTACATTTCCGCGAGCATCGTAAACCTGAGTACGTTGATAATTAAGAGTATCTTGTTTTGTATTATATGCAAACAGACTCACGCCATTGGTAATTATGTTTCCGTTTAAATCGTAAAATCCTTTCATCGGCCACATATCACCATAAAACTGATAATTTAATGATACTATAGAAACCCACGCTTGATATGTTCCAGTATAGGCAAGGTCTTCTTCAAAAACAGAATTAACAGTTATCACTATTTGATATTCATTGGCAGCAGTATTTGAAATTATCTGTCTATACCGTCCTACTTGACTTTTTCCATCATCCGAACCACCAATAATAACTTTTAACCACATACCAGCAAGATTTGCTTCATTTACACAACCACCAGAAAGCCCTATTTGTATAGTATATCGTGTAGTTGGTGATTCTCCTCCGGAATCCCATCCTCTTGCTATTACAGGAAATACAGTCTGTCCTTGTGGCTGACAAACTGGAATAGTGAGTGAGTCATTTACTTGAGGAGTTTCAACATCGCTGATCCGCACAAATTTTGCACACTGAGGATTACCACCAACCATCAAGAAACTACCGATGGTGATTGGTATTATATTTCCGTTTTTGTCATCGGAGGCATTAGGGAAATTTCCAGTTATCGGATCATTATTTATTGTAGTAGAACAATTGGCTATTCTTTTATTGTAAAGACCTTTCATAGGAATTATATATCGCTTCGATGTCCAAGAAGGTTTTTGGCATTCTCCCATCCAGCGGGATACTTCAATATTTCCGGTAAACTTTATTATTTTTGCTACAAGCCCATTAAAATAGATTCCCCGATTTTTCATTTCCTGGTAGAATTTATTTGTGTTATTGAATTGTACCGTACAATCCCCAGGCGTTGAAATATTACCCATTCTTTTGAGATCAATTTTTCGTGAAAAATTTCCTATACCATTCTGCATTAATACGCCGCTTTTCCATGCTTCATTAGGATTGACAATATCATTCTGGCAAACCCTAAATACCGATGCTGCCTGAACCTGGGTTGTATTCGCTGGATAAAGATTTGTCGATGTATGCAAAAGAAAAATAGCGTTCATTGTCGGACTTATCCCAGCGATGATATTAGTTTCCTGGGTGTTTACATCCTTGTAAATCTGGATTGCTTCATTAACTTCAAACGGAGCTACGTTAAAAGTTGTCAGCATCGTGCTATTAGAGTTCAATTGTTGTGATAAAGTAGCAATACGATTAAACAGTCCGAGCGTAGCATTGGCGGTAACGGGCTGTTGAAAATCCCGAAGATATATTTTTACACCGTAAATAGTAGGAAGCGTTGCGCTCATAGTTATGATTGACTCACATATTCAGTGCTGAGTTTAAAGGTAAATTGATTAAACGTATCGTGTGTAAATTCAATGCTATCTTGTATAAGTTTTATCATGTAATTTCCCTGAGAACCTTTATCATTTCCAAAAGCGTAATGGTATGGTTGCGTTGAAAAATTAAAATAGGTTGCACGGGTATTTACATTTAATAGTGAGTTAATAAAAGCCGCTGTGTTTCCAGTACCCCAAGTGAAGTTCATATCCGTATGCCATGATGCCGCTGATAATCCACGATCTATAAAATCTATAGAACCGTTTTCAGTAATATCGTGTAGTATACCATTATCCTCAGTTGGATCAAACCACGTAGTCGGAAAACGTAAAGCTGGCGTAGCTGCCATATATAAAGTACCCTCGGCAACTTGTGCTGGTAGAGAATAAGCTGGCCAGTTTCCCATATTCCACATTGAGCAAGATACTCTAAAATATCTAAATGGTTCCTCTTGTAAAACTTCTGATTTTGTAATAGCAAGTGCTACTATAAATGGACCACTATCGCCCCTAACTGGCGTAAATGGAAAAAATCCACACGCTGAGTTCATTGTCATCGTTAGCGTATTTACTGCTCGTCCTGTATTCTTTACGAGTGTATTTAGTTGCGTCTGCTGGGTAGGCGTTAGCAATAAGTCAAAATCACACCTGTACTTATCGTATAAATATCCGGCATCAAAAGTAACATGATTCCCAGTGTCAAGTATGTCTATATCCCACGGAAAATCTATGGTTGATTTATAACCATATTCCGGTACTGGGAAATAATACGTATTACTAAGTAAATCCGTCAATGCAAACATGCCATCCGGTATGGTCATTTTATTGCCGCCTTGAAACGTTCAAGTTTTCCGGTACGATTTGCTTCTATGAGCATCGACTGTATATTATCAACCGTAGTTGAGTCCGTATTCCCATAAAAATGAAAATGTGTATCTCCATCACCACCCATGTTTTTTGACTCCGTTTTTGTATTGACCACCGAGTGCGCTGGAAGGAAAATGGTTTCATCCTGGTGGACACGGGCGAAACCTCCTGGAGCGTTCTTTGTTCCTGTTGAGAATGAGCTTATGGCTCCTTTTGCTACTTCTCCGATTGCCGATATCCCTGCCGCTTCAGCAGCACCAACAAGAAGACCCCAATATCCCTCAGTCTCTACATTTTGTAAAGTATTTGAAGCTATTGCGGCAAGTTCTTCTTTTTCAAGAAAATCAACAACCATATCTAATAAATCCTTCATTGCCGATTTCATGGTAAGTTTTCCGGTGGCAAGTCCTTTACCAATTTCTGAACCAAAAGACTCCCCTAAGTGTACGGATAATTCAGTCATTTTCTCATCGTGTTTTTTCTTTTCTTCCTCCATTTTTTTATCTTCTTCTTCCCATATTTTTCTCTCTTTTTCCACTGCTGTTCTTACTGCCTCATCTGATTTATTTTGAGGCTCCATTTTTTTCTTTTTTTCATCAAGATCAAGCGCTGCTTTCTCGGATGTATACTCTTTTGTCAATAATAGTTGTGCCTGTAAGTGTCCTTCAAGCAATTTATATTCATAGTCATAATTTTTACTTAATTCAATAAGTTTTTTCTGGTCCTCATCTGCGCCAATTAAATCACCCTTGTTTTTTATTTTATTTATAAGGGTTATTATTTCTTGCTGTCTCTTTACTTCGAGGGACTGCTCAGGGTCTTCACTATCTTCACCACCTCCACCACCTTTTTCATTATAGGTAATATTTTTCTTGGTATGAGTTTCGGTGACTCCTTTTGCCATCATTCCCGCAAAGCTTCTTAGTTTATTTTCTGCAATATCAATGTCCCCACCAGAACTTTTTATAATTGATAGCTCTTGCTGTAAGTTAGCAATAGATGCTTTAGTGGCTTCAATTTCGTTATACTTAGCAATAAGTTTTTTATTTTGATAATCCATAAATGGTATATTGCTTAAAACTTGTTGTTTACTATATTCTTCTTGCTGCTGTCCTAATCTATCTTGAGCTTCACCGAGCTTATCAGTTGCTTGCTCTTGTACCTGTAAAGTAGCTGCTCCAGTTGTACGTAAAGTAGCTAATAGTTGATTAGTAGTTGATAATGCCTCATTCTGTTTATTTATATTAGATACTATCTCATCTGTTTTACTATGACCTAAAATCCATTCCCATGAGTCCTTTAGTTCAAGAAATTTTTTAGACCAAAAATTTAAAACAGGAATAAGCTCATCACCGATTGCTTTGCTTATTTCCTCAATATTTTTTGTCAATTGACCATATTCGCCTTGTGAATCTGATAACGCTTTTGCCTGACCGCCAAACCTTTCAGTGAGTCCCTTTACAATACTGTCAAGCCGCTCATGGCTCCCAGCTGCCCCTTGCACCGATATACCGAGACCGCGCATTGTAGTGACGTTTGAATTAAATGTTCGCCCAATTAATGTTGCCGCACTATCAAGGCTACCAGTTTTTACGGCAAGGTCTTCCATTGTTGGAACAAGCATTTTTAACTGCGCTTCATCCTTTATATAGAAAGCGAGATTTGCTTCACCGCTCGTAAGTTGGTCTTTTTTATAAAGAGTTACTTTGGCATCGGCCTCAGCAATTTTATCTAACGCTTCAGACTGAAATCCAAGGGCCTGGGTTAGTTTTGCGGAAGCAAGGGCTCCGGTCTGAAATTCAGCCACCCCTTCCTTTATAAATGAAAACGCCTTTTCAGCGGCAAATAGTCCAATGATTTTACGGCCAAGATCATCAAGCTTATCCGTAAAGGCATCCGATGCTTTCCCAGCGTCATTAAAATGAGATTCGGCTTTATCCCCAAACTCCTCAATCTTATCATTTATGGTATCAAGGTTTTGAGAAACAAAATCTTTTAACCGCGCTTCCATTTCCAGTGCCGGAAGATCAAAATCGCTCATATACCTTTATCCTTATTAAGCAACAATTCATATTCAGCCCTGTACTTATTAAACGCTCGCATTGCCAATAGAAACCGTAATGAAATATTACGTATTGCTGGCATCGGTGCGGTTGGAAACTCTGCGGTATGGTATTTGTAAATCATAAAAAATTTATGCACGCTATCAGGAATAAATTTAATCGGACAACTCCATAATTTATAATGGATGTTATTTTCAATGTATTCAAATGTCGGTAAATAAACCTTGGCTTTTCCATTGCAGCCCCAAGCATCCTGGAAGTTTTTATTACTATCACATTTTGTACACTCATATTTTCCACGCATTGCTCCAGAATTAATACCGGCTGCTATTCTAAACCCAACAGCTCGTCTTCATTTAGTGTTGAATGGTTGTCAATCGCTTTCTGTAACTCAGTTTGTAAACGAGGATGAAAAAGATTAATATATTTTGTCACCGCTTCACCTTTTGCCATTGAAACCGTTTTACCATTTTCAACGGGAAAGTTTTTGAAAGAAATAAGCCCTTCCTCAAGCGCCGTAATCCGTGCCTTACCGGAATCTATAACAAATTTTCGTCCTTCTTTTTCATCGATATTAAGATAGCCTAAACCGTCTTCTGCTTCAGCAAGTGCTATTCCTCCGCGACTACGCAATATAAACACCGGCCATAATTTTTTAGGTATTTTGTTTTTTACGTCTCTATAAAACATAGGAACGTATTTAAACTCCGTTTCAACATCAAATCCAAGCATACCATTTTTTTTGAGTCTTTCCCGTATCTCATCGGTAAGCTCAATATTTTTTTCTTCCACCGTGTCCTCCTTCAGTTAAAATGCGGAAGGGCTCGGGCAGGAACCGAGGGCACTAAGCTCCTGAAGCGTTTGCTCGTCCCGAACCGCCGCACATTTTTTTATTTACGATATTGCGCCCTGTAAAATCATAAATTCATCATTACCTAAATTACGTGAAAGCAGGCATTTAACTTCATTTGTCACCCGACCTTCACGTTTTCCAGGTTTATTTGACTGTATTACTTGACATTTCGGTGCCGTAATTGTCAATGGGATTCCAGTGGTGCTTGATCCTATCGTCTCAGAATACGCTCCAGGGGAAGAACCAATACCCATTAAATTACCGTACATATCTTGCGTTGATACTGGCCGTAAAGCGGGATCAAGTTCAAGGGTGGGCGTCCTATCAATAATACGTGTTCCCTCAAACCCTTGTCCCTTTGTTGGGTCTTTCCATACTTCGAGTTTGTTGCCTACGTCAAGCGTTAATTTATCAAACATCTGAGAAACACCATACAATGAAGTGGTGCAAGCGAGAACCGCTTGTGGCAATGCCGCATCCCATCCAGTAGGCATGATTTGGTTTGCAAAAGAACGTTCATTTACACTTACGAGTACACCGGTAAAATCAAATTGAATTTTCTTAGGGAGACCAACACCGGCCCCGACAAATTTTGCCGTCCCCATACATCCTCGCGCTGCTACCACCACTTGCAGCGGGGAAATTCCCTCATCCATTTCAACTACTTCAATTGTCATCGGCACATTGAAATAACCACTATGTGGAATCAACGCGCACCCGGTGGTATTATAAATTGTTTGTTTAAGTCCACAAGCCCGTAGACATTTCCAGTAGTTAGGTGGTGTATAAACATTCGTACCTACACAAACATCCACTTCAAATGTGATTTTTATTTTTTGCGTACCCGGAATTTGTAAATCATTTGAAGCGTCCCCGCGAGCAAGTCTTCGTGCATACATTGCCACTTCAGGATCATAATTTATATTGTATGCCGCTACATTATAATCCGTTGCCGCTAATGTTTCTTGTACGTAAGGAGTGCCTTCAATTTTGCACCCCATAGTACGCTTGATTTCTAAAAACCCACTCATAAAAGCATCTCCTTATTTATCCAACTACCCTCAATAACTTATTTTCATAGGATCGGTAAGCAACTGGCTATACCAAACTTTTAATCTTCCGACAAAACCGGTTTGTGGTGCATTGGCATTCTGCCCGAATGGTTCCGCACTATGATACATACAGGAAAATGCCGAAGGTACTCCGTTTGAATCCGGTATGTTCCAATGTAAACCAAAATATTTTTGTATATCCGCTTTTAAACTGTTTCTTGCTGCCCGTGGATTGTCTTGCACGTTTAAATAACACTCAAATATTAAGTCGAAGTCATTAAATAGTTTAGCCTGATTTCCTCCGGTCTGCTCATGCGGCCCGTTAGGATTGGCATTTGAGCATGAGTCCATACCTTCATAGATATTTACGCAAGGCATTTCGATCATCGCCCCCACTTCAATAGGTGGGCTATATGCATGTAAAATAGTATTATTATAACCGTTTGCTTGTGTGATGGTTGTCAAGCCGTACTGGGCGGCAGTTATAATATTATCATATACAGAAATAATGCTCATTTTTTACTCCACAAAGAACGCCTACCATAACTATTACAATATTCCTCATCTATATTATGTCCTTGTTTTTCTTGGTATTCTCCCCATTGTTGCGTATGCTGTTTATGTAAAGTATTTTCTTTTTTAGTAAATAAGTTATACAAAAACTTTTTTATTAAAAAATGATAGTGTTCCATTTTATCTATTGGGGCTACTTGGCACATAATTGATCCTTAAGGTTTTCGATAATGGTTTTTCGCTGGGAAAGAAGGTATACATCTTCTGGCCCGTGCTTCAATGCCACTTTGTTGTACCATAAAGCTTGTTCAAGGTCGCCGGTTTTTTGATATAGTCCGGCTAATCTCTGTGCCGGATATTCTTCATAGTAGGCTTTATCCTGTAAAGGACCGGTTCCAAATTTCTTGATTATCGCGGCTTTAAATAGTTCCGTAGCCGATTTGGTATCTCCTTCGGCTATTTTAACATCACCGAGAATAACAAGCGGTTCGGCGTTATCCTGTGATATTGAAAAACATATCCGTAAATATCTTTCAGCAAGTATAGCGGTATCCTGACAAAGTGAATTTTCTTTTCCGGGTGATTGTTTATACAAAAAGAATTTTGCAAGGAACAAGCAAGCGTCATAGATATTAGATAGATCGTCTTTTAAAGTATTCACCATATTGATAATGATAGGGACCGCCGCTGTCCACTGCCCATCCTGAATAAGATCACGCGCAAAGTAAAAGGCATAATGTTTATTTTCAGGATCAATAAAATATTCATTCTCAAGTATTTTTAAATTCCTTATTAAACTATCACGTGAAGATTTTTTTGGTAAGTGTACTACGTCAAGGCCCACAAAATCCGCACGCTTATGTGTTGACGGTAATATGGTAAGCTGTTCGTGAACAACTCCTTTCCACTTAATACCGGACGCTCGGCGAAACATTCTTTCCCGTGAAAATACATTCCCGGCCGAACCATCTTTATTAATTGTCAAAACATAAGGAGCGACAAAGTAATCACGGTCAAGGTTTGCAGCGACCACTTCTCTAATTTTCATAAAACATATTTCAATACCTTCAATTGGAATAACATCATCCGAATCCAACCACATAACGTACTCGGAATTTGTTAGTTGTAAAGCCATATTACGAGCACCACCGAAGTCACCATAAGGATGGTCTTTATCTTCCCACTTGAAGTTCCCTGTTTTATCAGCATATTGATTTATAACTGCTCTTACGTCTTCATCTTTTTCATCCGTGGTTACGAGCACTATCTCATCGAACAATCTACGCATATCGTAAGACTCAAAGAAGCGCCGGGCAATCGGCCCGTCACCTTTTCCCATTATCATATTTAATGCTATCCGTATCATCATGCCCTCCTAAATAAATTCTGAATTTTTAATTGTCTTTGCATTATGTATAAGTAAATTAATTTCATTATTTTTACAACAAATTTGACAATCTTTTTTTACAGGTAAAAACTCCGGCATTTTTCTACAAATATTATCAAAAGAACTTTTATATATATTTCCTAAATTGTAAATAGGATCATGCCTCATATACATACATACATCAATATTACCATTTTCCCATATCATTGATGAAAAATGAAATCCTTCACATCGTGTATAACCACGTTCTATTTTTTTACAGTCAGAAAATTTCCAGTCAAGAGCTACTAACTTTTCATCTTGAATATTTGACTGTTTGATTTGTGTAGGAACTCCCATAATATTTAAAGCCGGTCGGATTTGAACGTACTCTAAATTATATTTATATGCAATTTCAATCGCTTTTTTTATTTCATCATCCTGAAAATCACTACTATAATTAATTGCTATACCAACCTGCTTACAAGATTCTGAAATTATTTTAATATTGTTAACCGGAAAATCCTTATCTGTTTTTGTTATCCGAATCCATTCTAAAAAAGAAGGTTCATATTTAATCGGTGCTAATGCGTTTGTAAACATACCTTGCTTTAAAATAGTACGTTTATTAACTCGTTTTATACCCCAATCTATTTCAGGATGCAATGAAGGTTCACCACCCCCAGACCAAGTAACAGATTTTAAACTTAATTCCGAACCTTGACATAAAAAATCAATTAAAGATGACATATTAATAAAATCATCTTTTTTATTTCTGTCATATTTATAAAAACAACAAGGACAGTTTGCATTACAAAGACTTGTCGGAGACACTTCAATACTTAGCATTGTAAGTAAAGTTTCATCACTCAAATATTGAATAAACTCTTTATGCTTTGCTAATTTTATACATGGATTAAATATCATTGTGTCCTCCAATAAATTTAGGTATTCTGAGCGTGAATATTAGATACTCGTTTAAAGACAGCAAGCTCAATAGCCTGATCAACTAATTGCCAGTCGCAATCATTTTGGATAACTGGACGAAGATAACAAGATTTACCATTTATCCAATCGTGGCAAATAAGATACTTACCTACTGATATATAAGGCCTAAATAAAGTAAAGTCATAAACCATTTTTATTGAAGATGCCCCACCATCAAGAAAAACTATGTCTGGTTTATTTATTTTAGGAAGTAACGTTGAAAAAATTTCCTCAGAATCACCAAAATTAAAATTAATATACTGTTTTAATCCAATAAGATCATTGGCACTATTATACAGGTTTAATGCATAGTCATAAAGTTCTTGGTTATTTTCACAAGTATACAAAGTACCTTTTCCTATATTTCTAAGAGCACTTGAAATAAAGTATGTTGATCCTCCTCCACGTGCCGTACCTACTTCACAAACAGAAACAGGTTTTTCTTGCATTACTACATTGTAAAGCAATTCTCTCTCAAGTGGGTTCATCTGACCTTCAAACCGGTCACGCTCAAAATTTGGTACTCTTAACATTATGCCCTCCTATTATTAAAGTTTTACATACAATCAAATGCATATTTAGCCATCCTATTTATTTTAAATCCGGCATTACTTATACCACAAACAAAATGAGCAAGACAAATATTTCTTATGTCCGGTTCATGCTGAGGGTCAACCATCTGTATAAACGGATAAGCAAACGTTGTTTCTAATCTGTTTGCCTTCCATGCGCAATAATTAAATGCCGGTTGTTCGTGTGTTTCTCCATCTGGTTTATCAGTATATAGTTTATATGCACTTTTTAGTACATTAAGATTTTCTCTTATTGGTCTAAATCCAAGAACTCCGGCATTAACACCCCATTGATTTGATTTTTCTAACTCTATTTTATCTTGCTCACTAAAATATTTTTTTCCATGGTAGTTACTATCTTTTATAGGCATTTCAGGAGAACCAGTAATTCCCTCCCCGATTACACCAAAAAGATTATATACACTCTTAAAAAATATAGTATCAACGTTAAGATATAAAACTTTATCATATCTAATAATATCAGGAAAATTGCTTTCAACTGATAAACCAAAAGGTGAAAACTTATCCCATGTAGCACCATTTTCAGGAAAGTTAATTACTTTAAACTTATCTCTATTTTTTATACTAATAAATGCGTTTTCAGGGAATGCCGAAAAAACAATATAATCTCCACTATATTCTCCCCGTTTTAGTAAAGTTTGAAAGCAGAGATTAAATAGTTGTAAATATCCGTAATCTCCTCCAATAGTACTATAAATTAAAGTTTTCACTCATTGCCCTCCAGTAAAAGTTTTTTATCCTCCGCTATTATATTTAACCAATATGATAGTGTCAATTTTTCGTAGTTCCATTTCCTCGCTTGATATTCATTCCATATAATATTTAAAAGCTCTTCGGTTATAACGGACCAATCTTCAACAATGAGGATCGGCAGATCACAAAAAGACTGCGTAAGAACACTACGCTTGACAATAGGAATGCTACCCATATACAGGGCCTCCCATGTCCGGTGACAATCAATGCCGTTGCCTGGAGGAGAGAGGACAAACTTATGGTTATAACAATTAGCAATAAAATCTTTGAAAGATTGCCCGTGCGGCTTCCATGTACACCATGCCTGTTTTTGAAAATGCTCCGTAACATAGTCCCGCTCCCCGTGATTATTGTTTGCATTATGGTTCATGTAAACAAGATTTTTATATTCCCGTTTTGTTTTCCAGCATTCAACAAGAACCGTAGCATCGCTTGAATATCCTCCTCCCAGCGGTCGCTCCATCCCGGAAGGTATAGGTATTAAGTGTCTATCAAGCAATGATACATTTAATCCATACCACTTAACTATACAAGGAGGACGTATGTCAAAGTTTCCCTTTCCAATTGGGAAATCTGAGTTATGCGTAATGAGTATATAATTATTATTGCTATTAATTAAAATTTCAAACAACATAAAGATGTAATCAGTTTTACAGAATACGACCGCGCTATTATTTAGTAAATAATCGGCCTGTTGATATGTTGGTTCTCCATCAATAATGACATCCGCCGCCTTCCGAAATTTATCCCCGTGAATTACTTCATTTAACATATTAAATGAATACATCGTAAAAGCCCCCGTTTAAATCGTTTTGACCCTGTTTTGATAAATATCATTCATTTTTTATTATAATCAACCCTACACCTTATTTAAGCGG
Organism: Chitinivibrionales bacterium; assembly: GCA_049684795.1. Lineage (GTDB taxonomy): Bacteria > Fibrobacterota > Chitinivibrionia > Chitinivibrionales > FEN-1185 > JBAVGL01. Next base: position 18,923 of record JBAVGL010000332.1, read on the forward strand.
TTAAAGCTTGATTATATTCGGGTTTTATTTTGGCGTTTTCAAAAATCATGCCCGATTTATCAAACCAGCTATTTTTTGCCGTTATTTCACGCGCTAATTTTGTATCCCTGGAAAGGAGTTTAAATCCCGCTTCTTCCATAACATCTATCCAATATAATGGTCCTTTACAATTAACATGATGCCATCCATCCTGTCCCGGCATTGCGTGAGTCATGGCAACATACTTTCCATTTTGTAAAGTCTTAATCAAATTAGGAAGAAATTTTTCTTCAATATGTTCCACTACTTCGCAGCACCAAATTAGATCAGCGGGACTTGATAATACGAAAGGCGTTTTTGTTAAGTCACAAACGAAACAATCCTTTAACCCAAGGCTATGGCATTTTTGAATGTTCTGATCAAGACCATCGATGCCGATTACTTTTGCATCATGTTCTAAAAACCACCGCGTTGAATATCCTTCACCACAACCAACATCTAAAACGGTTTTAATATTATACTTCTCAATAAGCCAGTGCCAAAGCGCTGGGAAGAAAGTTCCTGGGTCTCCTCCGCCGTAGTTTCCACCGAGATGCTGTTGGTCTTTATCTATCACATAGTCAAACGCTTTTGCATATTTACTATTTACTATTTTTTCAAGTATTGTGAATTTAGACCCTTCCTCAATTTCCGAGTCCCATTTATTATGCCAATGCCATGAGAAAGCACCCATAAAAAGTTTTTCACTATCGGAACCCTTTTTAAAAGGGTGTGCAGATTCTCCCATGTTGATATACAACTGCCATTCAGTATTGAAAAATGCACAAGGAAATACGGTCCAATTTTTATTTATCTTTCTCACTTCCGCGTAAAGGGAAGAACCCCAGTCGGTAGAGTTAAAACCGGCAGGCATTTTCTTTACCATCTCAAGGCAGTCAATTGATAACTGAGAACCTTTGAACATCCGCATTATTGCACCATTGATTTTGTCAAGTTCGGTTCCCCACTGATACATAAACTCCTGTTCAAGCAACGGAGCGAGGTCACGCATAAGAACAAGATCGCAGTCGCAATAAACGCCACCGTATTTATACAGGATTAACAAACGAAACAAATCTCCACCGAGCCAATTGTTGTCATCATCCCGGTTGAGCAGCCGCCAATTTTCCAGTGGAGTTCCTATGGCCTCTTTTATTGGGTCATATAAACGAAAATCGATATGCCGTAAAATTGGTTGTAGTAATTCGTTTTTTGTTAAGTCAACGTTTGACCAAAGAACAATACGCACATTTTCAAGGTTCTGGGTCACTATCGCTGACTTCAACGCAAGTAATGGTTTCCGGTTAAACAGTCTCGGTTCCCTCCAATAAAAATGTATCAATGTTTTATTAGGGTAAACGGAATTAGGTATTGATTTACAATACTCAAATGCCTCGTTACCGTCTTGGTACAAAACGTTACCTGCTTCAAAATCAAATATGTCTATCATCTTGTACCCTCTTTATAAGATTGTTCCATTTTAGATATGTATGTTGTTTTTTCTCAGCGTTGAAATTTCGCATGTTATTACTTACTGCTTGTAAATCAGTATGCAGGGCTTTATAAATCAATTCTTCAAAGCAGTCAAAGTAAATAATATGCGGCATAGACATCGGATTATAGTAGTCGGAGTATTGCATCCAGTTTTTTACTACGTCATAGTTATTAAAATCATTCGGATCACCCATTTTTACCATGTTCATATCCTGCATACAAATAACCGAACCCGGAGGGCGACCAAAGGTTGAGTTCCACGATGTTTGCTCAAGAACCCTGTATTCTTTTCCTTTTTTGTAAAGCTCTATTAAAAAATCAAGAGACGGACAGAATATAGGAATATTTGCCGCGTAATGTTCAAAGGTTGACATAGTAGAAACGTTATACGGGAAATGCACTACCCCTGAATAATCGGCGACCGTTTGCCATGCGTGACCAAAAGGCAGTGTACTATTTTTATGTTTAAACATCGTGCCGTTAAACTCATCAAACGGTTTTGCACTATAAACCAAAAATTCCGTCCGCTTCGGGGAATACTTCGCTCCCGTATATTCACATAGTGAAGGAATCCATTCCACGGGACGGTCAAGAAATGCTTCCGTATACATTTTATCATACAGATTGTTCGCTACAAGATAGATTTTATTTTTGTCAACACCATCTTGTAAATATGAATTAAAATCCTTCCAATCCTCCGCCGAAGATTGGCAAGGGTATTCATATCGGATGGGAATATCGATGATAATAGGACGAGTATAACGCCGATATAAATAACTAAATATAGGAGGATAACAGCAAAGAAATGCATCATAGGTTTCAAGCTCCGTATAAGTTTCAAAAAATTCATCCCATGCCTTACGCTGAACGAACCCGCACCAATTGTTTCCGTCAAGCATTGGGATGCTATCTTGTTTTCGGTTCATTATTACCGCATGCCCACTGAGACACACATCTTCAATCGTATGTCCAATATCCCCGAAAATTTTCTTTAGATCAGCTACTACAGAAATATGCTGATCAATGTTAAAAAATTTCATGCCCTCATCTCCTTGTTAAAGATTTTCACAAAACATTTTTTCACACGGACGTAAGTTATAAAGGTAGTAATAAATTGGGTCATCTATTAGAACTTCTGTTTTTAGAAATGGTTTTATTTCCTCACTAAACTGCTTGTCTTCCCCGAATGAAGAAAACTCATTAAACATAACCTTTTTTACTATACTACGTTTAATAGGATTCAAATGATTTGGCGTTCTCCAATATTCACATCCGGAGGTATACCATCCCGTTGACTCAATAGTATGGAAAAATCTACGCGGACAGTTTCCATTGACAAGCATCACGCCTTGAATACCTACACAATCCGGACCCATTGATAATGCGGCAAGAATATGAGAAATATAATTTTTACTTACTAAATCATCATCGTCTACAAAACACACATATTCACCTTTTGCACCACCAATTAGCCTATTACGTTTACATCCGATAGTAATGCTTTCTTCTTCGTTTGAAATAATTTGAACTTCATTAGTACACTGCCCTAAAAGCAATCTGAAAAGTCGTTCAAACTTTTCCTTACGCTGGGGAAGAGTACAAATAAGGATTGATAGTTTCATACGGGTGACCACTCCCCATAACCAATGGAAATTAAATTTCCTGCAACTATTGAGGCGTACACTTGCGCGTATTTATGCATGTAGTCGTTATTAGCTGCCTGCTGCAATGGGATAAGGCGTTGAAAGGTATTGTCAAAATCCTTATTAATTCCCGTTGAGTGATAGTGATGAATAATAACATCATTAATGTAATGCTTTGTTTGTGTAAGTTCTCCGATATGAAACCATACTACATCTATCATATCCGCTTTATACATCGGACACATAAACGGTTTTCCAGTACCGTCAATAAACCTTTTGGTGACAAACAAGTTAACGCATAACCGGTCATGCGCTATGTATCCGTCATCACACCAGAAAACTCCAACACCCTTATACTCATTTATTTTATTAAGAATCTTTGTATCATATCCTCTTGTTTCAAAAACCATATCGTCCCCAAGCATCGAAGCAATAAAATCCCTACCACCTTCCAGTTTAGTTACTTCGTTATACATCATATTAAAATATAATGAAAGATCTGGTTGTACGGTTTTTTCTTCTACTACAAATATAGGTAAGGTGAGTCTGATTGAATTTATATACTCAAATGTTTTAGTATCTTTTTTATTTATGCAGATGCAAAACTGGATATTATTTACGTCATCCGCCATCGCTACCGCGGAGTCAATAAGACGCTTCAACCATTCAACACGTTTAAATGTAGGAACCATGAGCCAAATTTTATTATACATTGTGCACCTCTTCTACTTCACATCGGTCGGCGTCTTTATCGTGGAAAACCATCCCCACATAACCATCCCGTTTAAGCTTTATAGTTAATGGTCTTTCCCTACCTGTAAAGTTAAAATAATTATCGTGAGCGATATGACATTTTTCGATGAATGGCCAAATTATATTACCAAGGAATATTTGATCCGTCCCATGATATATACCACGGGGATTTTTACTATCCGGTTTTATTTCTTTTATCCATCCGTCCATAAGGAGTTTAAAATGTGGGATTATTCCAGCGACTGAACCCCACATACCGCCACATATACGAATATTATGCTCATTATTATCACGGATGATATGAAAAAGAAGTTTACTTTCTTCCCATTCCTTGACCGCCTGCGCTTCTCGCATGTTAAGGCGTGAGTCCGTATCCCGTACTATAAAACGTTCAATTGTTGGATCATCAAACATTGGCTCAAAGCGCCAATATAACCCCATACAGTCATTAGATTCCGGTTTGTGAATTATTTCCATCCCAAGATCATATAATTCAGCGAGCGTTATCCTGGGTACTAAAGGATCAACGTAAAATCTTCCAACCCAACCAGGATAGATTTTTGGAATAAGTCTTGCATTTTCTACCGCCCCATGGCAGTAGCCTTCATTGTTTCCCCAAACGGAAAACGATATTACTTTTTTGTTTTTCATGCCCTCTACCTCACTTGATTAAGTTGTCGTACTATTTCAGCTGATAATATTTCAGGACCATACCTCGCGTAATCCTCTATTATATGTAAACGTTTCGGAATATTATGCCTTCGTGGTGCTCCCGGTTCATGTTTTGGTTGTAACCGGCGCCACGCTGCCTTATTAGTAACGTTTGCCGGATACGTTCCATCCCAATCTTTAGAACCTGTTTGGTGTACAAGTGCATAAGTTTCCTCAGCCCTTAATTTTGTTACTATATCACCACCAACATTCTGAGGAGGAATAACATACCAATTACGGCGTAAATGATTATTTATAACCGATACGGAAGCCTGTCCCGTAGGTCCGGACATCTGTTCACGCTGTATTTTTGCAAGAAATAATTCAAGACCGTGAACCATTCCTTTAGTCATAGCGTTTATTATTTTTTCTTTTACTTCGGGTATAGCACTTCTAAGTGCATCGATACCAGTTATGTCAAGTGTAATTGACATTAGAAACTCATTCTTCTATGGTGTGCAATCATCATGGTGACTTCCGCCTCAAGCTCATTCGCTGGGAGGGAACCTTTGGTACGTCTTCGTAATGAGGTTCCGTCCTTGTGTATTGCTTCCTGCTCAAAACGGTCTTTATTTTTAAACATATACCTCAATTGCAATTCTACACCGCGCACTATTTCTGGATAGGATTCAGCGAGCGCAAGACTTGATGCCGTATTATAAACTGCTGTTGCTGTACTCGATCCCGCTGAGTCTTCAGTATCCCATTGCTGCAATGTTTCCCCAGTGAGAAAACGCCCATACAATACTTCGATGGTCAATGTTGATACTCCAACAGCATTAACCAAACCTACCGCGTTGCTTGTTGCTCCGAAGCAGAACTTTCCAACTGACCATGATCCGATAAATGTTACATTGTAAATTGACAATACCGCGCTGTTAGCCATTCCACCATCATACGTTGCCATGAATCCATTTTTAGATTCAAATGGGCGAGCGAAGTTTATCGTGATAGCAGCCCCGTTGACGCTGGGATGATAGGAAATGGCTGATAACTGTGACTGTCCACCGATCCACATACCCGTTGAATCCGTCCACGCGGATTCTATATTTGTTACCGGGTAGTATGTTGGATAAAATTCAAACGTATGGTACCTAACATCAAAGTATTCTACGAAAGCTGTTTGCATCTGTAATTTACGATTTAACCAATTTTCCACCGTGTCCGATACCGAGGGAATCCATGACGTAAGCGCTCGTCTATTGGTGCTGTTGTTTGTCATCACGGAATCACCACCGCAATATCGGAGACATCGTTGATATGATGTTAGGTCCATTATTATTTATCCTTAAAGACTACTTACTTTTTTAGGAAAAGAAAGTGTAGTAGTATTATTCTGGTTTTCTTTTTCGTGAAAATGATTATATCTCTCAACATTAGGATCAGTGCTCGGATTTTCTTTTGCAAATTGAGTAGCATCATTGTTTGATTTACTAACTTGCTTCTTAACAAGCTCACTCAATTTCTTAACCTGTTCTCCCAAAGAAGGGCTATCGATAAACATTTTATGGTCCGGTTTTATAGCGTAAATCTCGCATAATAGAAAATTAATTTGACTGTTAAGTGCTGTGATCACCCTCGCTTGTCTTACTACCTTATCGTTCCGTGTTACCTCACTCATACTCATTGCCCTCCTCAAAATGATTAATATGAACTACCTTTGTGTTTTTAAGTATTGCAATTTGGTTTTCAAAATCAATCTTCAAATGTAAAGACAGCACTTCCGCCTGAAGCATGGCTCTTCGCTTAGCTAATCTCAACTGATACCATTTTAAAATTTGTTCCAGCATATTTTTAATAATGGTGGGCCTTGCACCCACCTGGTTTTTTTGTTAACCGATTACTGTCCCGTCACCCAGAATGTAGGGTTGTTTCCAACTGGCGCATTATCGGGCTTGCCACCAATCAGATCTGCGCATACCGACAAGGTCGCCGCCACCGGGCTTGCCTGTAGTCTCAAAGCCAAGTACTGTTTATAGTTCTTGACTTCAATACCGGCAACAAAAACTTGCTCGGTAGTAGTTCCGGTAATAACGCCGAAATCCGCCCCCGTTATCGGGATCAAGGAGGCGTCACCGTCCATCGTCTGTTGCTCATACAGCTTTGCACTGAGAGTAACGGTTCCCGCAAAAGCACCAACTTGTAGGCGAACAATAGCGGAATCAAAGTTCGCTACGTTAACATGCGCCCCGAAAGAAACCCCACCTCCCGTTGAAAGGATGTTAGGAGCGTACAACTTAACCGGCTGTACACTTTCTATCAGGGTAGGTATTTGCTGACTCATATTTGTAAACCCTTTTTTTCTTTAACAGCCCTCTTTACAAAACACTATCGATTAAAGACTCGTGGGCCAGTTGGCTTCCGTGGTCTCACAACCGCTAACCATGGTCATCGCCGAATTACGCATAAGCTGGGTGTCAAACTCGTGGAAAGCCACAATATAAATCTGATCATCCAGCAGGGCGGAACCCGTAGCGCCATCGGAGGCGACATCCGATACTTTCAGAATAAAATCCCTCCACATACCGAGCCAGAACAAATCCCAGTTACCAAAGATAACCGAAGAAGTGGTGGTCGAAGTGGTGCTCGTTCCAGTAGGGCCGGTTTCATTTGCAGGAATCAACGTGGTCGCCGCGAAGGGATACCCGAGCTGCTCCTCAAATATTTTATCCGTCATCAGCAAGTTCATCGGAAGGACGGGTTGACCGTTATTTGAGTTTTGACCATTCCATTGCGTGATACGTTCCCGTTTCATTCCCATCTTGACGCGGGGGTGCATCAGGAAACCCCATTTTCCACCAGGAGTCGTCATTTCATCCACACACTCCAAGTCGGTAATCATCTGGGAGGCGTTGTCAATACGGAAACGGCTTGCGGCCTGAGGAAGCACACCAGAAGTTCCAGCGGAGGAAGGAGTCATTACACTTTTAAACTGATAAATTCCTTTTGGCTGAAAACCCGAACCTGCGCCACCGATCATCATTTGTTCAATCTTCTTTTTCATCGTATACGTCAAGTCATCCCGTATGATCTTATCAGAAACACCGCGAGACTGATAGATCAAACGATTGCTCTGCTTTGTAAACGCCGCTACCTTTTTCGGGCGAAGCGTAATCTCACCGTATTGAACATTTGACGGAGATGGTTTTGCATTTTCCCCAACCATGTACGCCTGGGTACGGGACGTTTTTGTCGGAACCGGCAAGTCACCCATAAGACCCTTTATCACGTTGACACCAAGGGACATCATAGGCATTGCCTGCACTACCATATCAACAAACTGATCCGACACTTCATCCGGAATCAAATATCCTCCACCAGCGCCGGTAATGGCATTATTAGCACCTACAGTAGCATCCCGCAGTTTCATACCAGATATAATCATTTCCTTTTCATAGCCAGCATCTTTCCATGGATTGCCTTCGCCTGCACCAACAAGGCCCTTTGCCATAACATGCTCACGGTACATAGCGCAACAAACAAGGCCCAAGTCAAATTTCTTTTTCTTGAGCTCTTCCTGGGCACCAGGGATATGACGAGCATCGGCAAGCTTCATCTGCTCGGTGATTGAATTGATAGTCTTCTTCACACCGTCAAGTTCGGTTTCAAGAGCCTTACGGGCAACATCAGCCTTGTCTCCGCTCTCTTTTACGATGTTCTGAATAGCGGAGGTTATTTTCCCCTCCCACTCAGTCATCGACTTTTTAAGTGTTTCAAGGTCCATAATTAAAATTTCCTTATCTCAAACTTCACGCCCTCTAATGCTTCCTTATAAAAGTCTTTATTCTTACCGTCTGTTTTCCGAGTGCCGTCGCTGGTGGAGGACTTGGATTTAAACGTATCAAAATCGGACTTTAAAAGGTCAATTTTTTTATTCACCGCGTCAACATCTTTTGTTACCAGTTCTTCAACTCCCGTCATGTCAACGCTTACCTGTATATGCTGTTGCTTGTTAAACTTTGCATCCAACCACGCCTTTGCGCCTTCCTTGGTCATCGGAACCGGGGAATCATTATCAGGTTGCGGTTCGGCGTCAAAGGCTTTTCCACGTAATGCCATTATCATATTTTTTACATGAGGCATAGCGCACTTGTGGTGATCATCAAGTATAGCTTTTGCATTTTTAGTTATCGCCTCTTCGTCATCATCCGATTTTTTTGCATCAAAAGCATGCTCGTGTATTTCGTTAAGCATTCCTCGGTGCAATGTTTCCACTCCCGTATAGGCGAGTTCTAGCATAGTACGCGCTGCTATTGATTTGTTAACTGACATACCGTTCCCCTTTTGTATATACAATTCGGGGAACATGCCCTTCAATTGTTCCTCCGAGTATGATTTATTTTCTGGTGCTTCTTCCCCGAACTCTTTTAAATGTCGTGCAAGATGTGAGTGCACTCCTGATTTATCGCCCTCCGGCATATCAACACCGCCGCGCCCACCAAGTAGAGCGTTCATGGCGGCACGCACACCATTATACACAGTGTGGTATCCTTCTTTTTGGTGGTGTGGTAATTTATATGATGACTTAATATCTGGCTTTGTTGCATCATACCAGGCACACATTATCTTAAGATCTTTAGGTTCTGCTTTTGCTCGTTCAGCAGGACCGTCCCATGCTGTTTCTTTCGATGCCTTTGAGTGCTCGGCGTAAGGAATAACTGCCTTGTCCTTAATACCAATATCGATTTTAGGAAAAGTAAATACCGTTTGCTTTTTTCCGATGATAAGCTCCGAAAACATATCCACCAAATTTTCTTCCATCCATTTAAAGCGTGCGAGAAGATCAAAGTCATCTCTGTCAAATTCAACTGATTTGGTCATAGCATCTACAACAGATTTAACGCTATTGGGATTCATTGGAATGCCACAAGGGGAAAATTCCAAGTAGTCCCATTTTTTGTATTCGGTTCCTGTTTTTCCTAAACCTATACGTGACCTCTCCGCATTATCTACCGGGGAATTAGCCCCGCCCACTGCTGGGAGGAACCCGATTGAGCACGCTGGGAGAAAATTTGAGACAGCGAATTTATACACTAAATCAGAACGTCCCGAAGAATCTACTCGACTGTCGAGAAACAGCGCCTCCGCCGGGATTGATTTGCTGACCGTATCAACTCCAATACGTAAAGCAGCGCCAACAGGGAAGTTATCATGCTGGTGACAAAACATAACCACGGGATTTTTGGGATAGTAAGAATCAAAATTAGCGCCTGCAACTCGCACAATATCACCAGCGCGGTCAGGAGTTTCGTCCGCCGTCGCCGGGTAATGTATAACTCGCTGCTCATACCCATCTAAGTACTCCTTCCCTATCATATCACACAAAGCCTTGCACTCATCGGGGGTCATAGACGTCTTTGACGTTTTTGCCGCGTTAACTCTTTTTAACAATGCGGTAGGCATGATTATTTTCCTCGCTTTACGTTTAATACTACCATGAGGTCATTTTCGTGCCCCTGCTCATCTTCCAATATTGATTGAATAAGTTCCATAGTTCCAAACTCACCTAATCCCATAGATTGGGTAACTCGTTCGGTATATCGTTTAATGGCCGTTTGTTCGGATTGAATATCATACGTCAACATTTGAGTAGAGTCGTGGGAAGTAAGGGTAATATCGGAAACCGCCACCGGAATCCCACCAAGGTAATTGATATGGTCGGAAATTAAAACAGCGTGATCGTGCTCGTCATCGGCGTGCTTCCTGAGCTCTTCGGCTACATTCAACATCGCCGGACCCGTCAAGCATGCCGCATGCTGAATATATTGTATCATCGCTTGGTACTCTTTCGCCAAGTCGATGTTAAGCTCATTGATTAGGTCTTGCAGTGTAAAGGACATATATCAACCTACAAAATAAGGGTTAAGGGAAAAACGCTGCTGTCCCTGGGTGGGACCCATCATACGGTTCTTAGGTAACGGTGGTTCACAAGCGTGGTTCTTCAATGCGTTCTCCGTTTCATAAACTGCACCACACTTTTCACAAACGAATTTTTTCTTCTTGTTATTCACTTTTTCCTCTTTTATTAAAAATTAAAAAATTAATCTCTCTCCTGTACCGCAATCGTGGTACATCGACAATTTATTATTTCTTCCGGTTCACCGTCTGGGTCAAGAGGATGCAGCAGACCGGTTTCAGGGAATGGCCCACCTACTTTTACTATGTTACCATTTTCCGCCGCATGCGTCTCCCGAACCTTATCATCTTCGGCCGTCAACCATTGGTGCTCTTCTATTCCCTCATTTTTAAAACAATCAAAACGAGCATCGCTGGAAATGATGCCGGTTTCAGTGCGCGCAATTGTTCGGGCTTGGTGTTTGCGGATTTCCCCTGAGTCACTAATCGCTTCCTTGATTGCTTTTGCGTACTGCTGCGGTGTGAAGGAATGGGCGTAGCCGTCTTTGATTGCATCCTCTATTTTATCTCCGTACACTTGCATCGTGGTAGAATTTATTCCAGCGAGCCCCTCCCGACGCGCTTCCACATATTCATTTATCATTGCATCCGATACACCCCAATTGACAAACGCACCAAGCTCCTCTTTCAACTTCGATGCTTCAAGATATAGTTGAGACTCTACTTGATTTTTGTAAATCTTTAAAAGCTTTTGGTCTTCTTCCGATTGATCAAATAGGAAGTCTTCTGGGTTGAGTGAGGGTGTTTTCTTTGCCTTCGTTATCGATTTGATCCAAGCGTCAACCAAATCCTGGCAGTAATTACGTTCATCATTGAACATCCTCACAAGTTTACTGTGAAAGGTATTTTCCCCAGGATTAAGCACGCGCTCAATATACTCATTAGATATTTTAGTAAGAAGTTCCGAGTTAAACCCACCCTTGATAACTATAAAACTCTTTTGCGTTCCTTTTGGTGTTGGAGGTTCTGTACTATTACCTGGAGCATTAGGATTTCCACCTACGGGGGCCACAGGCACAGGTTTTTCCTTCAACCAAGGGGCTACTGATAAATCTTCCTCCGTTAACGGCACCTCAGTGATACGAAAAGAAATATCAGCAGGCACTCCCATGGTGTACATGATCTGCGCTGACTTGACGGCAACGGAATAGTCCTTTTTAAGAATACGAATACCCGAAGTATCGGCCTTCAAATGAATCTCATTGCGTACATCGATATTGTTTATCCAACTTGAATTGATCTGTTCGAGTATAGCCTCTTCAATAGGTAAATAAGTATCCTCCCATAGCATTTTATGCCCCTCGACCAATGTGGCATAATTAACATCTTCGTATTTACCTATTCCTATTTTGTTAAGACCAAACACCGCAAGCAACTGATCCTCTACACTCCCCTTCTGTTCCATAAACTCCATATCTTTAGGAGTGTTTGCAATTTTCTGAAACTCCGCACCCTTCCCCAATATCGCTACGCGGCGTGCGTTCCCGACACCAGCATACTGCTGATACCATCTGTTCTTAATTTCATCCGCTTGCTGATTTGTCAATTCTTGATCGCTGGAAAGAACTCCTGCCGGGACAGCATCGTTTTCAAATGTTCTATTATTCCAGATGTCTGCTTTTATATCGTTTATAATGGCCATCTGCGCGGGCGCATACCTTGACAAACCTTCAAGCCAGTTGTATGGGTTAAATGCATAGACACGTAAAATCTCGTTAGGTGCATAGTGTATAATCAACGGTTCAGGTCCGGGAATTTCCAATTTCCATCCAATGAATTTTTTATTGTTATCAAACTCAGCCGCTATGAACTCATCGGTATAAGGATAAATGGTTGCAGGAATGTCTCCGCGTGAAACATCACACTTAGGGTCTTCCTTCCCTGAATCCATAACGAGAAATACCTGTCCACCTTTCAGGGAACGTCCAAAACCTTCACGACATGGAAGAAGATAGTATAATATTATGGCTTCCCAAAACGTCCTCCAGGTCATAAACGGATTTGGGCGTTTTAACAATTGCCATACCGGGTGCTTAGGAATTTTCTTCTCATCTTCCCCGTAGATTCCGTAGGGCAACCTACAAAGGTTTGTCATTATTGCGCGAGCGCACGAATGCACCGCCCAGTGTAATTGGTAGGGTTTCTTCTCAATTTCTTTCGATGATAAATTTCCGTAGTTGTTTGATTGATAAAAGAAAGTAGGATCAAGATCTGGAACGTCAAGCGCCTTGGTCTGCATGGGAACGCCAAGGTGGTTAAACAACTGAATTTCTTTAGTTGCTATTTGAGTACTCATTTATTTCCTATCGCAAGGACCAATATACTGCCCATCCAAAATCCGATCATCGTTAAATCGAGCAAGATATTTTCTGGGTTCATATTTACTTCTTCTTCCAGGGTGAGCAGCAGGACATTTAGGTAACGTCTCAAATATCTCCCGTGCTGCTTGACTGATTGTGATGCCACCTGTCATCATCTCCATATAATCATTGTAAGGATCGCTTGACATACTAAAATATCTGTATAATGTTGGCTTTGAACATTGCAAACATACAAGCGAGGGCATCAATCTGATCATCGTGAGCACCACCGATACCATTGTCTAATTCGTCAATCAATGAACCATTCCATGGTGCTCGTTTCATCCACACGTTACCCGCCTCGAAAACCGGAGTCATTGGATCTGCTTTTGCTTTCTTGTCTCCTGGAAGTTGTAGTGGCTCAACGGTAACTATCCCAGATAGAACTCCTTTACACGTAGTATATGCATCTTTATATGCACCAAACGCCTCCATTCCAACTTGCACCCTATCCGCTACCGCCGCATTCTGAATTATTGGATCACGCTTCGGGGCTTCCCACTGCCCACGAATTACGTCATCGATAATGATAGTAGCAAAATTTACATTAGGAATAGATGATGGTTTAAACGTTACTGAGCCCTTAATACCTACCGTAAAATCAGGATTGTCTTTTGTAGTTTGTTTTGTTGAAGAAGCAAGGTCCCAAGCGCGTTTCATTTGTAAAGAACAACCAACCGCAGACTCAACCTCTTTTATATCATCATAGAAACGAATCTTATCGGTACGAAACATTCCACCTTCATGTAGTTTAGGTTCACATTGCATAAGAGAGGCAGTCCCATACGTCCCTAAGAACATCTCATTGTCTTTATACCACTGCTCATTATATTTTGCAGGAAACAAATAACCGGTATCATATTTATCGCTTTTTGCCGGGTACTTAACAATACTAAACTGCGGCCATGATTTATCCTGCCTCATCTTTTCCTGTATCCGTCCCGATATATCATCCCTGTGCCAGGGGGTACACAAAACGAATACTATACATGCCGCCGCGCGTCTTGACATAATGTTATTTGTAAATGCCGTCCAACCTTTTTCCCTTTCGGTATCGGATTCGGCTTCCTGTCTATTCTTTACAAAATCATCTACCACAATCAAGGCACCACGTTTCCCAGTGATAGGGCCATCGATACCGGCAAAGTGAACTTTTCCGAAATATGGTTCACACAATGACCATCGGGAGACGTTTCTTTCGTCAAGACCTATTTTAGGATACAATGCATCGTATTCAGTGGAATCTATTAAACGTTGGCCGAATGAGGAAAACTCGGAAACCTTATCCGCCGTGTGGGATGTCACTATGACTTCCGAGTCCGGGAACTCACCGATAAAATGCGCTGGGAGATAATTAGAGACGATTTCTGATTTTCCATGACCGAAGCAGACCATACCGAGAATATAACTTGACAAACCAAATTTTAATTTTCTCATTGCTACGTCAATTGCAGTACAGAAAGCGGTAGTATGTGGTCCGACAAGGAAGGGTTCAACATTACGCTTCTGCCAGCAGTATTGCATAAACGCAATATGCTCGGCGCGGGCCCAACCCTCCATGAGGTCTTCCCGGGTCGTCACCTTAAGTGCCTCAACTACGTTAGACTGTTTTGTCACTGGGGGATATTTTCAGGGCCTTTGCCGCCGCAGCGCACTCGGCGTCCGTGAGTGGTGTCCTCTCCTTTTCAACCTCACCAAGTTTTACGACTTGTGCGATCTTCCCTTCCATTCGCTCAGCAATAAAATCACGGGCGTAGTGGTCTCCTTTACGTAATGCATCCATATATGCACGGGCGATTATTGCTTCATGCATAGTCATATTTTTTACATGAGGAAACAAAAAGGACATCTGTTTTTGGACTTCAGCAGGAGCTATGTAACCACCGAGACGGTTTAGAACCATCTGTATTTTTTCGATTTTAGTGGGAGGACCTTTTGTATTAATGCGGGGATCACCCTTCTGGAAGCGTTTGTTCATGGGTATAGGACAAACGCCTTTGGGCCATGGTGATTTTTTCTTGTCAATGCGGAGTACCATGCTGTTCCTAAAATATTGTAATATTACATCGTAATTTTCCTAACGATTATATTATATATTATAAAAAATTTAAAATCAAGTTATTTTTTTAGCTTGCATTCTGTAAAGTATACTCTCGCGTTTATTAATCACCATCGGTTCATCCTGTCCCCGTGCTATAATCGCCACCACACCCTGACTTGTCAATTCCGCGTGCGACCCGTCTTTTCTTCACTTCGATAGATTTTGATTGTTGCATTTTTGCAACAGTGATGGGCTTACATAGAGGGATTTTAATTATGCACAGGCAACACATTGATTTTAATAGCAGTATTTTATTATGATGTAAATTTATGCTCACAAGCACACGGTTAGGTCAGAAATTGCACACGCATTGGCTCATGTAAGTTATTATTATTTATATATATTATATAATAATAATAATAATAATACATACATACACACATTATTTATACGTGCGCGCGTGCATGTGCGCGTGCGCGCGTGCATGTGCGCGTGAGAATCTATGTGCCTATATATAGGCGTGTAGTGGTGGAAATGCACACTCATCTAAGTATTTGATTTGTATGAAAAAGGATGAGCACACGGTTTTAGCTCACCTGTTTTGAAGGGTATTTGGCGTAGTTTTAAATATGTTTTGTATGTAAAAAATGTGTTTTTATGATTTGCCAATATATTGTTTAATATTAATTTTAGGAGATAGGTATATTAATTATGGGTGTTTTTAACGGGTTTATATATTGTTCAATATGTATTATTTGATGTTTGTTACATATTTAAATTTGTTTATTTGGTGGTTTGTGTTATATTGCCGTTGTTTTAGGGATATTTTAATCAATGTCAATATTGTATTTATAGGTTATTTTGCAGTGTGTTGATACGTTTTTATTATATTTGTATTATATTGATGTTGCTGTTTTGGTATAACTATACATATTTAACTTGTTTTAGGAGGAAAACATGCTGACGAAAAGGCAGATTTTGGAGGCTGCGGGGTATGATGGACGTACAAAAAAACAGATTTTGGAGGCTGCGGGGTATAAGCCCGGTGTCGGGCGTCCTCGCATGTATAATATTAAAATCCAACTTTGTTTACATAATGAAATGTTCGCCAAGATACCGATGCCCAGGTCAGAGTGGATTCGGGCCGCGATAACAGAAAAACTGGCTGTGGAGCTGGCGCTATCTGCATCGCGCGACGCGGGTATAGCGTCGCCGCCGAAGCCAGAACCAGAGGAAAACCCAGATCGATACCTATCCAAGGACGAGCAGGAGGAGGATAATTAATGTTCCTTGCCGAGCATCATTTGTAAAGCATTTTAATTTTATTATTACATCATTTGTAAAGCATTTTCATAGAGAGATTTTATTTAATTAAATTATTTTTATATTTTGTTAAAATAGTTGTTGGCTTCTGTTGTGTTTTGTGGTATATTTAATATATAGGACAGAGAGAAGCAAAACACAAACCGAGGAGGATCAGATGAAACTCAACAAAATCACAGCCCTGAAAAACGGAAACCAGTTGTTTGCATATTGGGCCAATAATCGCGGGCGTGGCTCTGATAACTGCACGCTGCTGGTTGTTCCGGCAGACGAACAGCGCCCCAATTTTTCACGTGACGTGAAAAATGTTATCGCTGAAACCAGAACCAGCTCATGGCGCGGTCTGGTCAATCTGTCAAATGCCGTCTGCAACCAGCTCGGAATCTCAAAACAGGAGTTGTGCGCATGAACGGACAACTCTGGCAGGAATGTTATTGCGGAACAGAACCGGTCTGCGCATCGTGCGAAAAATGCAAAAAACATTGCACGTGCGGGAAGCAGGTTCAACCAAAAATATCAACGGAATGCGCGGAACCGTATCGGCGCGGAATCGGGCAGGGATTTGGTTCAACGGAGGACGGCGACGCATGAAAAACAAAACTGACGTGATAAAAATTCGCATTGATTCGGATGTGAAAACCGAACTGGAAAAAATAGCAGAATCCGAACAGCGCACATTGGCCGGGCAAATCAGATTAGCGTTGAGCGAGTGGTTTAAAACGAAGAGCGCCCGTCCTGGGCGCGGAGCCGCCGCCAAACACTAATGAAACGGCCAGCACAGCATACAACAGCCCCATGCCGTCCGCTTCGCCAATTGCTGAAGCAGCAACAGCGGCATAGGGCGAACGTTATACCGGAAAACCACTCTGAAACCTGCACAGAAGGGATTTTATCATGAGAACATATCATAATTACCCACTCCAATGGACTCCGCACTTCCACCGGTTCCTGCTCGAACTCGAATCCATCGAAAACGACACCGGAGAGGTTTGCATGCACTGCCTGCGACCGATCTGGAAACAGCACTCGACGGTGATGATCGGAAAATCGACGTATCACTTGGCTTGCTTCAGTTGGCGCGTGATCGAGA
The DNA here is from genome assembly GCA_049684795.1 of Chitinivibrionales bacterium. GTDB lineage: Bacteria > Fibrobacterota > Chitinivibrionia > Chitinivibrionales > FEN-1185 > JBAVGL01. The sequence goes on from JBAVGL010000332.1 coordinate 36,272, forward strand.
AAATAAATTACACTCCGCCGGTAAAATCTGACATCTGGGGACGTTGCCGGTCCTGTGGTGGTCTGACTGAGTTTGGCATTTGTATCAAATGCGGTTTTGGGGTGATCTGTTCTCGATGCGGCCGCGTGAAATATCCCGATGGATCCTGGAGGATCAGCCAGAAACCGACCGTTATCTCGCACGGGTTTTGCAAACCGTGTATACGGATACTATACGGCGCCCAGGCCGACCGGATAATCGCGCGGATCGACGCGCATGAGGAGGAGGCGGCCCATGCTTGAACTCACCGAACTGATAAACCCAGGCGAACCATTCCCCAGAAAAGCTAAAATCGTTTTTGAATCCGAATATGAACTCATTAAAAAACATGGCTTTACCCTCGACGAAATAGAAATCGCGTTGAAAAAACACAAACTCGTCCAGGGGAAATATATCCTGGACCTATCGCATACATACCGGACAGAGATCCCGCATGATCGACTGTTTGCCGGGTATACCGCGGATAAAATCCGGACAGCGATTATCGACAGCATGCGCGAACAGACGATCGACGACATAATCCAGGAATACGCGGGCGGGCTCATAATTGATGAAATCAAAAAACTTCTCGGACTCTCAGACACGGCATGGCGGAATATACAGTCGCGCCTCGGGAAAAAAATGCGTCATCACCGCGACTTGGCCGAAAATCTATTTTTATGGGAGGAATTGCGATGTCGGCGAGCCCCATGCCAGATTACGATACGGCAGAAAATTACAATCCACCGATGAATTGCCCTCACTGTTCTGGCCACCTATACATGCAGGGTGGCCAGTTTCAAATTTCAGGCCAGATTGTCACCCACGGATTTTGCCAGAACGAAAAATGTAGATCCTACGGCAAACCGCTCCGGTTTATTCTCCCATCGCTTCCTTCCACGGAATCCCGGTCGCCATCTTCTGTTCGTAATGAAACCGTTTGCGTGTCGCAATGGCCCCAGGAATCCGTTTAAGCAGTCTACCCCACGACTTGGACCAGGGAGAGTCTCTGAGCAGCTTCTTGAGGCCCTTCTGCGAATCTGAGATATAAATTAGACCAGCGTCGCGATCGAGACTGATGCCGTAACGCTTCAAACTCATTGCCTCGGGACAGAGATCAATGTTTTCCCCCGAATACGATTCGGTCCAATCCTGCAAATATTGCAGGAGTTCCGCAATCGAAATTTCCCCGGGCCTCAATGCGTTCGGGATGCAGGACCCTAAAATATGTTCCAGGCAGGCTTTTACATCTGATTTTTGATTCACGGCCTCCTGATCTCCCCAATTCTGAGCATCGACCCAGGCCTGAGCGGCCTCAACAGTAACCACACTATCAGACACCAGCGAGTAAGCGCCGGCCAGAAGCGGCGCCACCTGGTCCCCGGATCGGCGATTGCCGATTTTATCCGAGACCACTATGGTAAAAACGTCGATGTTTTTGCGGATTACCGGGATCATATTAATTATTCGCATTCGAAACGCCGCGCACCAATCGTCGGTAATCGTTTCCGAAATCAGTTTTTTCAGGTCTGCAAAATGTTCCTTCTTGGTTTTCCCGAGCCGATCAAACGGAGACTGTAGCCCGATCACGGAAATCCGAGTCTCGTCGGCCTGCTGATAGAGATTGACACCGACGGAGCTCATGAAAAACGAGGACCGAATGCGAAATGAAATGGCCCTATGGTCCTGGCCGCCCTTGGTGATGCGTGCGCCGTTGTCGGAAAATGCCTGCCGAGCGAGAGTGAGAATTGATTGTATACGCTGCTGTGCCGACCAATCCTCTCCCTCGAACTCATCGATCACCACGGCCAGCGCGTCGGTATTGAGCGTTTGCCGGATACCTGCTTCGGTAGTGGCGGATGACAATGGCAACGCAAACTCCCCCAGGATCGGCCGCATGATCGAGTCAATGATAAACGTTTTCCCGGCGCCGGCCTGAGATGTCAGCCATAAATGTGGTCGATATTTTAGGGCGCCGCAGATGCAGGCGACAGCCACCCAGCCGGTGAACAGTTTTGAATGCAGCGGTTTTTCCCAGAAAAGCATATCGGAAATTTGTTGCAGACGATTTGCGGAGAGTTTAGACAGCGATTCCCCGGGCTCGTGTTCGAGTGGTACCGCGGCCTCGTAAATAAACCGGGTTTTAATTTCGGCGAGGTCCATGGGTTTCCCATCGACGATCAGATGATCGCCCAGATGCAGGACTGAGCGCCCCTCATCATACCACGCGCCACGGCCGCGCTGCATATCCGGATTATAAATTCCAACAGATTCAGAACCCCGCAGTAATTCGCACGCGGCCAGCCGCCATTGTACACCCTGCTTACCCGGATAACGAGTCTCCCAAAATTGCAGGGGCGCCAGGGCGATCAACTCGCCGGATCCGTGCTGAGACCGCCGTATTGCCATGACCTGGCGCGTACCGTTCGGCAGATAATAGCAATGGTCCCGGAGAATGCCGAGAAAAATAAATGGGAATTTTTTTTCGTCAGGATTGTTTTCCGGTGGCGGGGGCGGCGGAGGTGGCGATTCCTCGATCTGTTTAACCGGCAGAGAGACCGGCTTAAATCTGGTTTTCTTGATAAAAGCAACTACTGCCGCAAAATCCCAACCATCATTTAGGATCGCGTCGGCCGCGTCCCAGGCTTTCGGTTTGTCTTCTGGAATTTTGAGCACGAGGAATTCCGTCGCGGCGATCCGCGTCATAACATCATCCATGGCCTTGCGTCCGACGTCGTCATTGTCCGGCCACAATAGTAATTTTCTTCCGTTCAGTGGTCCCCAATCGGCTTTCGAAACGGCATTCACCCCGCCGACCCAGCAGGTTGCAACGATATCCGCCTGAGCCGTTTCAAACAGTGCCTGTAGGGCCTCGGCTTTTTTCTCGCCCTCTACGACTACCACTTGCGCAGAGGGCGAATGCGATATTTTATCCAGATTGTATATCGGGCGCGCGCCCTCGATACCGCGGAAACGCCATTTTATTTTTCCATCCTGGTTTTTCCATAGTGTCAATTGAGGAGTTTCTTTGCCTTCCGGAGTTTCGTATCGCACCACGTAGAATAAAATCACACCGAGCTGGTTTTTATATGGCCAGAAATGCGTGATTTTATAGCCGAACCAAACACCTTCGATTTTTATTCGGCGTTCGATAGGCAATTTTGGAGGGTTCTCTGCTACGGATTTTTGCAGGGTCCACACATCGGGCGGTTTTGGCTGAGCCGGTTCGGTTGGGCGTTGCGGGGCGGGTTGATCGATTGATAATATTTTGCTCAATTGCAGTGCCGCCTCTCCGTTTTTTATCCCGTTGATATATGCGTATAGACTGATCAGATCCCCGCCGCGATCCGCCGTGGCAAAATCCGCCCAGTACCCGGTTGACAGATTAATTTTAAATGACCCCGCCGAGCCGTCGGCACGCGTGGGATTTTTAACCGTGTATTCCTGCCCGACAAGTTTTCCACCCGGAACCCATTGCTCGATAAGGGCGCGCGCGCAGGAGAGAGCGGTTTGAGATATTGTATTAAAATCAATGGTTTTGTTCATGAGGTTTTTAAAATCCGCGCCCAACGTGTGCCGCATAGCCGAAGTGTACTCATTTTGGCTTGCGGCTGTTGTATGCTGTTAATCGCGCTTCCGAAGTGTTCTCCGGGGCGCTGTCTTGAGCGCAGGACGCGCTCTCTTGTTTCATAAAGCAGAGCCAGTGCGTTTTCTGAGACTTCCCGGATGGGTGGCCGAACAATGGCTTTTCTTCCGTACATTTCAAAACCTCGCTCAATAAAACATCGCATTCATTCCATTTAAAAATCAGAATACCATTTACTTTTAAAACACGAAAGCACTCTGAAAATCCTTTGCTTATATCTTCTCGCCACGTTTGCCGGTCAAGGCTACCGTAGCATTTTGCCATGTAACTATTTTCACCTAAAAAAAAATGTGGTGGGTCAAAAACTACAAGTTGGAAAGTGCAATCCGGCACATCCATTTTTCTAAAATCCATTACCACGTCAGGCAAGCATTTCCTTACTCTTGCGTCTTTCCCACTTCCAACAATTTCCGGTTCCATTACGCGCCGGTCCGCAAATACCACGTTAGGATTCTGCTTGTCAAACCAGAAAGCACGACCACCACAGCAAGCATCTAATATTTGTTTTTGCATTTTGTTTTCTCTTCGCGGCACGACGCCGCGTTCTTGCGCCCCGGCTATAATTTCCAGAGCGCAAAAATTTCTTACAACGTTCCACCTATGGCGAAGTTTGCGCTTCGCAAATTTGGGGCGCTTCGCCCGGCATGGCGATGTTGTGTGATGTACCGGCCTGTTCCTTAATGTCCTGCTGGGCACTCTTCGCACAGGACGTGCGATCTTCGTATTGGCACTCCGGCAGCGTGCCAGAAAGTATCGCGTTTCCGCAAGTGATGCGCCCCTTGTCTTCATCTTCGCTTGCAATAAATACAAGCGTTTCAAATCCTGACTTTTTCAATCGTTCCTCAAGTTCAAGATACGGTTCTGGGGTTGTATAATCACCTTCTGTTTTAATTCCGTTTTGCAACGCCTCTGCCGTTTTGTGCATTGGCGTAAGTTTCGCAATGTACAGTTCAGGAGAAAAAAGCCTTGCAAGTTTTTCCGTATCAACCGTGTACCCAGCAACCGCAAAATTGAGCGTGATTTTTCTTCCGACCGGAATAATTCCGCGCATAATATCGGCAATCTCTTCGAGCGTACAGGCATTGCTTGAAAACATGCGCTGTCGTTCAGCTTCGTCCGTTGAGTTTATCGAAAGTTGCAACCCTGCATTCCCTTTGTAAACTCGGTTTTTGAGGCGCATCCAAGTATGCACAAAGGTCTTTAGCCATTCATTCCGGCGCGGCATCATGGTTGAAACAACGGGGTGTGGATTGTAAGTATCGCCAAGGTGTTCCATAATCCATTTGCCACAATCCAAAACGGCGGGATTCCAAGATGGCTCCCCCATGCGTGCAAAGTGAATATTAAGGCGGTTCGTTTGGCTCGGAACTCCCGGCAAAGTGAGAGCAATAAGAATCTGGCTGCAAAGATCGTGAAATGTGGCGTTTCTCCCTGCACCAACTTTGGGAACATCACAAAATTCGCAACCCATAGAACACCCGTATTGAGTTGACACAGTGACAACCCATTTTTCGGTAAGAGGCATAAGCGGCAACCCACTTGGAACCGGCTTGTGCTGATTTAGATTGATTTTTTGGCCATAGTCGGCAAGAGAAAGCATTTCCAGTTTTCCTTTTGCTCCCTCGACGATAAGAATATTACCGGTTGGCACGGCAAGATTTTGAATTATTTGCATTTGGTTTTCTCCTGCCGCCACGATGGCGGCTCTTGTGCCCAGCCTATAATATTTGATTTACAGGCCGGTATTTCTTACAACGTTCTCGCAAACGGGCGCTGTGCCCGCCTACAAATCCCCTTCAAATTCCATAGTGTCCTGCGGCGCGTCTTGCATTTGGTTTACTCTTCGAATCAGCCGGTCGAGAGCGTTCTTCGGGCTATTGTCCCCGGGGCCGTTGTCGGCGACTTCACAATCCTCATCTTCTTCTTCCCATTCTTTTTTGCGGGAGTAGAAGACAACTTTCGAATAATCGTTCGGCATCATTTCGCACGAAAGAACCTGTTCCTTCGCCATTTCACAAGCGTCGTCCGGCAACTCCACGGAAGTTTCTTCGCGATTGCCGAACGGGTGAACAAACTGAGTCAATTTCACGGTTCCCATTTCTTTTTCCTTTCTTCGCGCCGCCTATAATATCTGGCTTTAACGAGACACGGCTTATCTTTACAATAGCGACCTTTAATAATCCAACAGTTATAACCAGCACACTCCCACGAATGGCATGGCACCATAGCGCTGTTAGTGGATGTGACTTGCGCTTCCTTGATGTATTGCTGCGCGTTTGGGAGCGGGCAATCATCCAGAAAGTCACAGGACACAACCATTTTTGGTATTGACTCTAAAAGCTTTTGACAATAATATTCCCCGTTAAGCTCAGCTACTTCAGTACATGAGCAACAATCAGCACAGCAAGCAATTTCTACAATGCGACAACCATTTTTTACTTGCCCGCTATATTTTCCTTTTTTCATCGCGCAGCCTTTCAATTTTAAAAGCGCAAGGCATTTACACCAACGTTTGCCTAAGTGCGAAGTGCCGTTTCGGCATTTAGGCGCTTTTTTAACCAATCCATTAAATAGTCAACTGTGTCGGTTGAATGATGCCCGTCCGCAAAATATTCACGGCACATATTAAGCGCCGTCGCACTTTGGCTGTTGTAAACGTGTTTTTGGCGCATCCTTGATTTTCTTCCGGCGCGATCTTTTTTTGTTTTCGTATTCTTGGTATTCATCGTTATCTCCGCAGTAATCTGTTGTTAAAAATTCTGCCATACCGTCAGGATCAAATTCTAAATCCATTACTTCCAATCCTTTGGTTTGTCAATAATAATCCAATTAGGTTTGCTGTTAAATTTTGCTTTGTTATAAAATATCTTATCTTTTGGCAACGGTGTTTTTAACATTTCTTTGCTTGTCATTTTGCTTCTCCTCGCGCCGGACTTTAATTTCCAAGCGCCAAAAATTGTTTACAACGTACACGGCACCCGCCTGCCGGCCGGTATGCCTGGTTAATTACTTATCCCGGCTGGCATGGCTGCCGTTGTTAGAGGCTGTTTAACCGGACCTCCACACATGGCACCGATACACGCCGGTCTTGACCAACGCCAGCCCCACTTAATCCATTCATGATCGCGCCTGCCTTCTTTATCCCGGTAGATCATAACCATAGGCATGAGGCCTATCGTACAGGCCCGGCGACATCTTCGTTCCGCTGACTCGATAGTGTCGTTTGGATAACCAGCAAGAACGTAACACCTGAAAGTGTGCGACGAAGATTTGAACCCCGCCGCCCATATTAATTTGCAGGCCTGTTCAAGCGGCTCCCAATCCGATTCTTCGTCATACGCGAAAAACACTCTTTTAGGTTTAATGCTTGCAAGTAAATCAACGTGCCATTTTTGGAGCCGCTTGGCTTCAATGCCGCCAGTAAACTCGGCGCGAACCGGTTGACGTGCAAGCATGTTGAAAACAGATCGAATGTGTTCTTCCGAACAGGCCAGCAAATTATCGTCCAGTATGTTCCACCCGTTTTCTATCGGCAATTCCAACAGGCGGGGTTCTCTTTTCCAGACCGCGCAGAACCAGCACTTGTTTGGGCAACCCCTCGATGTGATGACATAGCCTGGTTTAAGGTACATGCCGGGCTGGAAAACGTCGCCGGGTTGATTGTATGCCGGGCCTCCCATTTTTACAGGCGCGATCCGTTCCCATTGGGCCGCCAAAAACTCAGCATGAGATATATCGTATGTAAAGGCAACCGAAACATGCACCTCTGAAATGTCCGGCAAAAACATAGGCGGCGGCCCAAAGAACGCTAATTTGTCTGTGGGGCTGGCCTTCGTTTTCCGGGGAAAAACTCTTGCGATAGTCGGTGCCATATTAGTATAAAAGTCCGGTTAAATTGCCTCTAACGTCCGCCGCACTCGCCCGAAGCGCGGTAATACCGGTTATTGCTCAACCGAGTTTTGGGCTGCGGCTGTTGTACATTGTTTGGCCGTTTCCTCTGTTTCAACACGCGCATCTTCGTATTTATTTTCAAAACTAAACAATGTGTTTTCTTTTGTTTTTAATTCTGCATCGGCAAGATTTTTAACCGCAATATTGTAATAAGATTCTTTGAGTTCTATTCCTATTGCCTTACGGCCATAAAGTAACGCCTGGTATGCCTCGCTTCCGATACCCATAAAAGGCGTCAAAAGTGTTTCTTTGGGATTTGAATAAAGTTTAATACATCTTTCAATTGTGCCAAGCTGCAAGGGGCAAATATGTTTTTCATCATCTTTTGCGCGGGCTGTTGTAAATTGTAGGGTGTCCGATTCTGATATTCCCGTCCAGATTCCACCGGCCCAATCAATCCATTTTTCGTTGTCAATTTCTCCATTTTTTACTGGAGTTATGGGGACCGCCGAATCGCCTTTTTTCTTAAAAAACAATATCCGGTCAAGAATACATGGGCGGCTGCAAGAACTATCCTTTTTCATTTGCACAAACAAAAGCCCCTTGGCGTGCGTCCTGATCGCCTGCGCTTGTGGGTTTTTTGTAACCACTGCATAACCGTGATAAATCCAGCCTTCTTTTTCGTGTGCTTTAATAACCGCACCGGGAAAGTCGCGCAAACCAATATACCCATCTTTCATTGCCATTGCCGCAATGTCGGAAGTGTGAACGCAGGATACCCGCCCAGATTTTGTTACTCTTAATATTTCTCGAATAATAAAAGCATAGTGTTCAAAAAACTCATCCCAATTTCTGCAATTGCCTAAATCAAATTCGCTGGCGGAATACGTAAATAAGTCAGCAAACGGGGGGGAATAGACAGAGACGTCTATTGATTCTGATTTTATTTCCCTTAATATTTCGCACGAATCTCCAAGGTATGCGGTATAGTTTTCGCCTTTTGTTATTGTCTGTTTTGGTTTTTCAATTTTGACAGTTTCCATGTTTTTTATCTCCAATTCTTCATATTTTTTAACGCGGGATATTAATTCAGAAGTCATGCGTTCTGCCATTTTTTCTTTAGCCATTACATTGTCGTAAATTTGCCTTTCAAGATTTGTTAAAACAATATAGACGTTTACTGGTTTGTCCTGCCCAAACCGCCATTCTCTGCGAATGCACTGGTAGAACGTTTCCCAAGAATCATTTAACCCCACAAAAACCATGTTACAAGCATTTTGAAAATTCATCCCGAATCCCGCTATCTTGGGTTTTGTTATCATAACACGATATTTTTTGTCTTGAAAATTCTCTATCATTTCGGTTTTAAATTCAAGCGAATCTTCTCCGCAAATTTCCACGGCACCGTCTATTTTTTCTTTTAATCCCTTGCTCTCATTATTCAAACCGCACCACAATATCCATTGCTCATTATTTCCATTCACTAAATCAAGAACCGTTTCAATCCTGTCTTCAAAAGTTGTTCTTCTTATGTTGGCCCTATCTGCAATTCCTTTTAGTTTGGTAAAAAACAATTGCCCTGGCGGTTGATAATCAACATTCACGAAAGATGGAATAATACTCAATTTTGGCAAAACATATCCCCGATCATCGTAACCAAGATTTGAGGGGGTTTTAATAGACATTGACCATGTAGACATCCAATGATAATATGTTTCCCTGGCGTAGTTTCTCAATCGCCACTCTTGACCGTTTTTTCCAGATTGTTTTTTCTTTATTGTTTCATAATCGCCATTTCCGTTTTTAAACTCTATTTCAGTGATCTTATTGGCATGAATAAAGAATGTTGCAAGCATCTCATTATTTTTCATTATTCCTAAAAATTCCGCATGGTTGCCTATTTCAGATTCGTCGTTTGGTGCCGGTGTTGCTGTACAGCAAAGGCGATATGGCGTTTTTTCAAACATGCTTATTACAAGCTGTTTTGTTTTTCCATCGAGACTTTTTAAAATGCTCGATTCATCCAAAACAACAGCCTGAAAATCTTCTGGATTAAATTTATCAACCATTTCATAGTTTGTGATGTTTATTCCTTCAACAACGTCCTTTCCGTCCCGAGTATAATGTATTTCTGTATTTGTTATTTTCTTTGCAAGCCTAACTGTTTGCCGAGCGACGGAAAGGGGAGCAATAATCAAGGATCTCTTTGCTATAAGCCGTGCCCATTCTGTTTGGCAGTGGGTTTTCCCGAGCCCAGTGTCGAGGAACAAAGCGCAACGCCCTTTTTTAATAGCCCACCTCACAATGTCCTTTTGAAAAGGAAATAAGGACGGGTTAATATCTGACAAAGAAATATCTTTCCCATGCATTGTGTTGCGGATTGCTTTTGTTTTAATAAATTCGTGATAGTTCATTTAAAAAGTTATCACCGTAGTTAATGTTGCTGCCGCTATCCAATAAACAACCATTCTCCAATTTCCCCCAGGTATGTAACCAATTGCAACACCAATATCGAGTAGAATCAAAATGGTTGGAATTATTTTTTCTCTTTGCATTTTATTTCCTGCGCGTGTTTATAATTTCAGAAACGGCCAAATTGTGTACAACGTGCGCCGCACTCGCCCGCCGTGCCTAATCGAAGCATGATGGCGGACCGTATTGACACGCTTCACCTTTTGGTAGTTGACACGTCTCAAACTTTTTGCATGGCGCGGCTGCGGCTGTTGGTGGTTCGTTCGCCACCGCTCCGCTTTTCTGGAGCGCGGACAAAACTTCTGCCGCCATAGCAAAAATCAATGTCGAATCAACTTTTTTATCTGCGTTTGATGCATGACAATAACCTCTCGCCAATGCCTGCTGAATTTCGGTTAAATCTAACATTCCCGCGCTCCTTATTTTATGGTCGGTGGCGCAATGACCACCAACGTTTACCGCACTGACGATGGTTTGCCAGTGACCTTGACGCCTTTAACTTTTGGCAAACTTTTGCCATGCGGTTGTTGTGCGATGTGCTGCGCTGATTCCTCAATTTCAGCAGCGCAATCTTCATCGCTATTTTTTAAATTACGATACTTATCGGGATTATCACCAAACTTTGGCCAAGAACGACTCATATTTTATCCTTGCGCTGCTTTACAGTAAATATTCAGCGCGGCATTTTGCACAACGTGTGCCGTGTTACGACGTAGCCTTGCTATGTGGCGCTCCTGCGCCCTTGCGTAACGCGGCTGTTGTATGACGTTTTTCGCTCCACAATATTAAAAGGCGCACTGGCTTGATTACGCTGTTACCAGCCCCACAACCATCGGATAGGTACAAGCCGAGCGGGGCACTATTATTGGCTGGCAGAAGCACTCTGTTGTCCAGCCTCACCGACGATCACGCCCGATTGTGCTATCAGTGCGCCTATAAATTCAAAGAGCGAAAAATTTTATACAACGTGCGCCGCACTGGACGCCGTTATTTTACTATAAAAATATATAGAGAATCATTTTTAACAGTGTAATACGCGCTAATTGGATCGGCCTTTATCTGCGCTGGCAAATCACGAATTTTATATTCCATGTATTTAAAATAATGGCGCTCCTGCGGCTGTTGCACGCATGTAATGGCCGCTTCCAATTTATTTAGCCGCGCATCTTGACTATGATCGCGCAGCATTGTCCCGACTTCAAACAATGAAAGTCCTGCGAAAAAGAAACACCACAAAAATATTCTCATAACCCCTTTTTCTATGCGCGGCTTATAATTCCAGAAAGGCCATTATTGCCGTGCAACGGTTGACACATGGCGAAGTTTGCGCTTCGCATGTGCCCGCTTCGGGCGAACAGCATGGGGCTGTTGTGTGCTGTTTTGAGCGCATTCCCTATTATTCAGGGCGGCGCATATAAACTCCGCCATATCGGCAGAGTGAGCCGTAGCAACTACGGCAAGAAATTTCGGACGAAATTTACCTTGGCGAAAGGTATCGTCTATATCCCATGCACCATATCCGCAATCATGTATTTGGTATCTTGCGCCGCCCATATAAATCCTTTCTTTGCGCTCAAAATGGCCTACAACGGTTGACACATGGCGAAGTTTGCGCTTCGCAAATTTGGGGCGGCTTCCGCCCGCCATGTGTTTGTTGTAAGCTGTAAATTTTTCTTCCGCACGTTGTCGCGCTTCGTTGCGATACGATGACGCAAATTCGTGAAATAAATCATCTACTAACTTCAACACCTGTTCTTTATTCATGCGCGACCTCAAATTCAAAAGGAAAAATTTATTGATTACAACGTCTCGCCCAATGGCGTAGTTTACAACTACAATCCACTTCCACAATAACTTTGTAAATTACGACCATTGGGCTGTTGTGCGATGGCCTGCCGATTTCCACAGCTTTCAGCCGCCGCCTCTTCGATTTCTTCCAACTGCTCATCTATCTTGCCGGTATAATAGTCGAGATGATACCCGCCCCGCTTATCCCACGGAATGATGCAAAAAGCAATATCGTCGTGACCGAGAAGGCAATACTCAACACCACGTAGAGACGGATGAAGATTCGGCCTGTCACGAAATTTTACTTTAGATAACCACTGCATTTTAATTTCCTTTCTTGCGGCGGCCTACAAATTCCAAGAATCGGCAGGCTTTCGCACAACTACACGTAGGATGTACCTCTACTTTGCATATTTTTTCTTTATCTTTATACCCTGCAACGGCTTAACAAATTCCACCGGTTAATCTTCCTGGCTCCCCTACCAACTCCTGGGCCTCCTCAACCGATTTCACGATCCCCGAAATCCCTCCAAATCCGTTCACCATATCGCGCCAGTCTTTTTGATGAGTTTTTCCGGTTGCTCCGGGTTTCTTTACTTCGGGAGATAGGAAAACAGCAACCCGACGACCAACCATATCCGGCGTTATCGTTACCGATTTAAACCCGATCAAATCACTGCTGCCAACGGCAAGCCCAAACTGTACTCGTCGGTAATCAATCAGAGTAATGCATCGACCGGACTCCTCAAATGCTTTCCCGAAAAATCCATTCCCGACGTTGTTTCGAAAAATACGCACGTCCGGGCGACCGCCCAGGGCGAGCATGATTTTATTTTGTATAGGTGATTCAAGCATTATTTTAACAGCGCCCGCGCCTGTTGAACTTTTTCCTCGGTAACAAAACCAGCGGCGATTAACAGTTGCAAAACTTTCTCACTCAAATGCTCTGGACATCGCTTTTGACAATTCCCCGTCGGCTGAAATTCTTTCCCGCAGCCTGGGACCACGCATATTTTCGTTTTTTTTGTTAATGCCATTGGCTCCTCCTTTAAAATTGGTATTTTATGCGGATGAATCAGACATTGCGTACAAATCAGTTGAGACTCAATAGATGGGCGAAACGATTTGCCGCAGACTGGACACGGCGTCAATGCCTGGTGCGTGGCTGTCATCTCGCCGCCCGACACATTCCGAGAATAAAAATCACCGTGAAAATTAAAACAACCGCGCCGATTATCCACCACATAAAAACCCCACGACGGTATTTGCAAACAGCCACGCCAGGTAATAGTAGACGACGATTGCGACGGACAGCAAAAACCACAATAAAAATTTATTCATACCGCCTCACTCATTTCCGGTTCATGGCGATATTTCATTCTCCGCGCGTTCCAAATCCTCCCCGCCCAGGCGTAATGATACCCGCGTTCTTTACCGATCCGAACCAAGTCCTCCAAGGTCCTCGCCATACCTAACTCGCGTCGCCGCTTGATTCGTGCCGCCTCGATGTCGGCTTTCGTTATCTGCACCAGGTTGCCGGCAACCTGCTTGACATCACGACTGTTACCTGGAGACATTGCATAATTCATTCCGCACTGAGGACAGTGAGTTAAATTCCACGGAAAAATAGCGAAACATTTCGCGCATTTTCTTATCTTAACATTCTCCTCATCTTCCTTAATTCTTTTCCGCTTTGAACCCATCAGACTCCACGCCCGAACGTCATCAACCAGGCCGTGACGCATGCAGTTACCTACATGATCCAGGATTATCGCATGCGTTTTATTATCATGCGGACGAAGAACCCGCCCGGCCTGCTGCAAATAGAGACCGGTCGATTGCGTCGGACGTAACATGATTGCCGTCGTGACTACCGGGATATCGGTTCCCTCGCTGATTATTTCGCATGAGGTTAAAACCGATAATTGACCGTTTGCCAGCGCTTGAATTCGATACTTTCGAACTGCATGGGACAATGTACCGTCAATTGATGACGCTGCGATCCCTGCCGAGTTGAATTGTTCGGCAACATGTTCCGCATGTTTTACCGTGGCGCAAAACGCGATTGCCGGAACTCCGGGGCAGATGCGCTGATAGTGCTCAATCGCGCAACCGGTAATGGTCGGCACGTCCATTTTATGGGCAATTTCTTTTTGAGCGAAATCCCCCATTGATATTTTAACATGAGAGAAATCGACATCGGTAGGAGGAGCATAAATAACCGGCGGCGCGAGAAAACCTTGGTCTATTAAATCGCGGATTGTCGGCCCTTCGAGGAGAGTATCGAAATAGCCACCCGCTCCCTGACCGAGTCCGGTACCGTCCAGTCTCACCGGTGTCGCAGTCACGCCGAGTAGTCGTGAATTAGGAAACGCCTGGACGATTTTTCGCCATGTTCCGGCATTGGTATGATGGGCCTCATCGATTATTATCAATGCCGGGATTTTACGGATTTGGTCTAATCGGCGAACTATTGTTTGCACGGATGCGACCTGGATAGGATCACCCGACATCGAATGGCCAGGGGCAATAATTCCATGTGGAATGTCCATGTCTTCTAATTTGCCGGATGTTTGCCGCAGGAGCTCCTGCCGGTGGGTTAGGATTATCACGGAATTATTTTTCTTTGCTGTCATTTCGGTAATATAGCAAAAAACGATGGTCTTTCCTCCGCCGGTGGGCAGCACGAAAAGCGGTGCCCTGTAACCCTGTATATAGGCGTTTCGAATGGCTCTCACGCCGTCGTATTGGTAGTGTCGGAGTTGTGCTTTCATGCGTTTTCGGGTTGGTTGGGACGAATTTTCCTGCATTTTAAAAAACTGCAAAACGAATATAATACCGAAACATCGTTTTCGTATCAAGCCGAAAAAAGATTTTTGCTGTTGATACGAAATGCCATTTCGATGATTATATTAATTCCGCAAATTTACAACAGATAGGATTGAAATGATAAACATCCGCGCATCAATGCTACCTTCTTACGCCGACTGTCCACGCCGGGGAGCGGCTAAACAATGGCGGTCTATTATAACGGAGATGGGATTTACTCTCAAATATTTACCGCCGTCTATCGGCGCCGCGATCGGTACAGGTTGTCACGAAGCATCTAAAATCATGGTAGGCCATAAAATGGCAGGGACAAAACATAATAAAAACGATGCGATTGATTCCGCTATTGCATCCATGCAGGCCGAGACGGTCGAGGGGGTAAACATGGATCAGACTACCACTTCAATAAATGATGCGGAAAAACAGATTCGTTTGTTAGTTACAGCGTTCGACAATGACGTTCTGCCGGTTATACATCCTGTCGAAATCGAAACCCAGTGCGAGGCATCGGTTACTGAGGACGTGACATTCTCCGGACGGTTTGACATCCTGCAAGAAAATGAGGAAATCGATGATTGGAAGTTCGGCTCGAAATTGTCGTATTATGGTTCTCAACTTGGCGGGTATTCAATTCTGAAAAAATCAAAAACCGGAAAATCAGTCAAACAGGTCTCGATTTACCATCTGCCTCGGACTTCAATTAAAAAAGTTTATCCCGGAACGAAGCGTCACATATTCGATCTTGCTTCATGCGAAAAAGCGGCCTATTATACAATACGAAAAATCGAAGTCGAAATGCAAAAATTTATACAGACTCAAAATCCGTGGTGTTTCCCGGCCAACCCTATGAGCATGATGTGTTCTGAAAAATATTGCCCGGCGTATAAAACCTCTTTCTGCGACATGGTTCAATAAATGGATAAAGTTTCGGGAAAGTTAATTAATCTATGCGCTCAATTATCGGATAAAATGACAAAAGAGCAATACAACGATTTTATTCTCTGCATTAAAACGGTCAGATGGATTATGAAAACAGTTACGATTGATATTGTAACAACTATTGACATATCAAATAAACCCCTCAAAGGAGCTAAATCATGAATGAAATTGTGACATACATCCCCGCTGATCCGTATGAGAAAGGAAAATCCCCGCTGATCCGGAATTTAATGCCGGGCCTCACGGAAATCGGGAAAATCAAAATCGGCAGGAAAGGTGAATTGCGAACCGGCCCAAATGGACAATGGCGCGTCCCGGTCCGCCTCGACCATTTCATCGTCACGACGCTCGAACGCGACAAGGACGATAATTTCATCCAAAACGCCACGATCATGAAATTACTCGGCGAGAAACCGAAGCGCATTCCGATTTGTCTTTTGTTCGATTCCATCGAGGCGAATTTCCAGTCTCGGTATTCCTGCTATAACGGGAAAACACTGTGGTGCTCCGGTGATGGTGTGAGAGCGTATCGTCAAGTCAAACTCAACAGCCCCAGGGAACCTGTCGATTGTCCATGTGGGAGAGAACAGCCGGACCATAAAGGCAAGGACAAGTGCAAAATAAACGGATGCCTGTCCTGCATGATAAATGGGGCGGATACCGTCGGCGGCATTTTTAAATATCGCACGACAGGGTATAATTCCACGGTTGGAATAATGTCATCCCTCTCCCTCATCCGTGCCATGACGGGCGGCCTTCTCGCCGGACTCGATCTCGCACTCACTGTGCAACCGAAGGTCGGCACGGACCCGGACGGGAAATCGGTTACAATCCAGGTCGTAGGTGTGGAGTTCAACGGATCAATTCAAACCTTGCACAAAAAAGCATTGCAAATCGCAACCGAAAACGCGGATTTCCGCATGCGCCTCGCGCATGTTGAGGATGATGTCAAGCGCCTCATCGGAGTCGATACCGAGGCAATCGACCAGGCCGCCGACATCACGGAAGAATTTTATCCCGAAGATGAACCCACACCGAAACTTGCAGAACCGACAGTGGCCGCTCCGGCATCGATTTCTCCTACGACACTACCTCCGACAACACCGCCGCCTGCAAAAGCGAAAAGAGCCAAGAAAACCGAGACCGCGCCAGTGGTCGAACCTGCACCTACGCCTGCACCGGTTCCTCCTCCTATTGCCGTTCCTGCCGGGTCTGACGTCAACCTTTTCGATATGGGAGACGAATAATCATGACAACCATTACCGTCACTAATTTCCGAGCGCTCAAATCTGCCGTAATTAAACTCGCCAAAATCGTTTTGATTGCGGCAGATAACGAGGGTGGAAAAACGAGTTTTGTTCAGGCCTGCCGGGCCGTGCTCACCAGTCAAACCATGCCGATCGATGGATTGATAAAAAAACATGCTTCATTATTGGTACATTCCGGGACAACAGGTTGCGAAATTTCCTGCGCAAGCGATGAAGGCGAATCGAAAATCACCTTCCCGGAAATGGTAAAAACGGTCTCAGGAAAACCGCTGGAAATATCGGAATACGCTTCGGGCGCAAAATCAATTCTTGATACCGAAACAAAATTCCGCTCGAATATTATTTCTGACATGTTGAAATGTAGTCCGACAAAAACGGAATTAATGAAAGCCCTGGGCGCGAATGATATCCTTGATTCTGTTGTCGCCGATAAAATCTGGCAAACGGTCGAGGCCCAGGGTTGGGACGCAGCGCTCGGACTTGCCAAAGAAACCGGTTCCAAAAATAAAACTCTCTGGGAATCCGTTACCATGGAAAATTACGGCGCCAAGAAAGCCTCCGAATGGATGCCAAAGGAATGGGCGCCGGATTTATCTACGGCAAAACGGGAAGACCTGGAAGGTGTTTTAAAACAAGAGCAGGAATGGCTCGAAGTAGCCATTTCCGACAACGCGGTAAACGATTCGGAAAATACACGGCTAAAAATCGACGCGGCAAAATACCCTCTCATTAACGATAAAATATCGAAACTTGAAGCGATCCTCGGAAACGAGACCCAGCTTAAAGCCGAAGTCGTTAAAGTCCTTGCCGGTCTTCCGCTTGCGAAACAGCCTGACATTGAGAACTGCCCGCATTGTAAACAACCTCTCGCAATCATAAACGGGAAAATCAGTCCGGTCAAGGTCCTGACCGATGCGGAACTTAAAAGGCGCGCGGAGAACATCAAGGACGCGGAAGAACAAATCCGAATTCTATCGGCAGGATTGACAACGAAGAACAATGAAATGATCGCGTTGCGCGCTCAGAAAAACGTCGCGCTCGATGCTGACAAAAAACTCAAGGTGCTTGCCAATCAAAAGCCCCAAAACGGTAATAAAAAAAACAAAGTCGAGGATTGTCGAACGAAGGTCCAAGCAGCCGCAGATCGTTTAAATGCGTTTGATCGGCGCACGTCCGCCGTGAAATATGCCGCACTCATTGAAACGAATCAAAAAATCATCGAAATTCTTTCACCTGCCGGATTGCGTCTTTCCATTTTAAAAAACAAGCTCTCAGAATTCAACGTGCTCATGAAATCGCTATGTGATTCGGCAGGATGGGCAGTCGTAGAACTCAAAGATGATATGTCCATCACATACCGAGGCACCCCGTTCATGCTTATATCGACGGCAGCGCAGTTTAAAACCCGATGCGTGTTGCAGGTCGCGTCGGCAAAAATCGACGGTTCGCCGTTGGTTTTAATCGATGCGGCCGACGTTCTCGCATCTCAGGAAAACCGTAACGGCCTGTTTAAATTTCTTCTCACCGCCGAAATTAATGCAATCGTCACCATGGCTTTCGGGGGAACGAAACGAATTCCGAATTTAAATACGGTAGACGGACGCTCGTATTGGATAAATGACGGGACCATGGAGGAATTAACTGCCTCTTGAATAAATATAAGTGCTCATGCGGTTTCAAATGGGAAGTTGAGAAAGACGTTCCCCGCAAACAGATTCCGGCGCGATCTATTTGCCCTTGCGGGAAACAAGGGCATTTAATAAAACCAAGGAAAAAACGTGTTGGATGTAATGGTTGAAAAAATAGAACCGCTATTCAGCACCCGTTGATTGGTTAGCTGACTCAGACTTTTCTTTAAACCCAAACTGTAAAAATACCGGATGCACTCTTTCTATCTCTTGGGTGTTTTGCATGATTGAGCCCCCAGATGTCCTTTGGTTAGCTTAATCAATATCACCATCATCTCATCCCGAGTGAAATAACCGGTGTTATTTTTTGTGACACTTCCATTACGCGGGACCACACCGGCAGCACGACATATCTGCTCATACATACCATCCCGTTTATAAATATGTTTTTTACTCATCATTTGCTCCTACTCTATATGTGTAAATAAATCTTCCGGATTAACGGTCTTAAATAATGTTTTTAAAACTCCTTTTATTCCCATAGTAGTATAGTCAGCGATAACATCTGCCGCTATATCAAATGAAACGAAATTTTTTAATTTTTCTTTTGATATATAATACCCATACCCTAACGACTCAGTGGTATTTGTTTTAATTGTTATTCTGTTCATTCCTTGGCATTCATCGAATGAAATTTCCAGCTTCATACCTTTACCTCCTTCAACTGTGACCATAACAGTGTTGACATTTTCCATTCTACCGCAAGCGGTACGGTTATTTCATGAATAGTAGTCATTTAGTTCAACTTCTGAAGCATTGCTCATTCTATCCTCCCACACTCTTCAACATGATGAAATTTGTTTGCCCACGCTGCCATACATCGCCACACTTGCATAGTACGTAACTCATGCTCTTTTGGGCATAATTTAATAGCATGGTAAAGTAACTGTAAAAATATTTTTTCATCTACTATCATTTTAGTGGATGTACATTGTAAAGGAAAAGAGGCGTAGTCAAGATCGGCCCCTGTGAGATTAGCCCCTGAGAGATCGGCATCAGTGAGATTGGCCCCGTGGAGATTAGCCCCTGTGAGATTAGCCCCTATGAGATTAGCCCCTGAGAGATCGGCATCAGTGAGATTGGCCCCGTGGAGATGGGCCTGACGGAGATCGGCCTCAGTGAGATTGGCCTCTGTGAGATCGGCCTTCGTGAGATCGGCCCCTGAGAGATCGGCCCCTGAGAGATCGGCATCAGTGAGATTGGCCCCGTAGAGATTGGCCTCAGTGAGATCGGCCTTGACACCACCGTCCTCATCATTGAGCCACTTTTTATGCAGCTCTAAAACTTTTTTAATTTCTTCTTCGTTCATCGTGTCCTCCTTGGTAAAGGTTTTGTTCTTTTGTTCAATAATATAAATATATAATCAAAACAAACTAATGCCAAACATTTTTTTAATTTTTTTTAATTTTTTTTAATTTAATTAATACTTAAATTTTTAAAGCAATACTATACTGCCCATATTTTTACATTTATATAAAGGAGGGAATGATAATTATTTATTTAAAAAAATAAATAAATATATATAATATATATGTAGGGTAAAAGTGGAAAAACGCATTACGGTTATTTGTAGTGCGTTTTTTTGTTGAAGGTTTATTTTTTCTGGCACGCTTCGTATTGGGCTTTCCAATACGCCGGGGCAATGAGCAGCGCCCGATACGTCGCCGTGGAAAGCGTCGTGAGGCTATCGGTCTGAGAGCACACCGCCGAAGGAACTACTTTAATTACTTGGCGGGAGCAGTTCGTCAATGATAGCATCGTTAGCAGCAACGTCATGGCTACCAATTGCATTATCGATTTTCTGTTTTTCTTCATTGTAAATCGTCTCCGGATTTGCTGATTGTTTTTCTGAGTATAAAAGCTGGCCCGCAAGAGCCAGCATTATGTCTAACAATTTGTCAATTATTGTTAGTACCATCAT
>JBAVGL010000333.1:0-1995 GCA_049684795.1 Chitinivibrionales bacterium
GTAAGATACTCTACGTACCGGCAAATAGCAATAATGATTTGATATCGGTCTATATAACAGAGCTTTTTCATTAATGTATTGTAATTTAGTTAGATATAAATTATAATACATAATATGAACGCTGTATCCTATAATCATCTGCAATTGCGGGAGTTGTTCCATCTTGAGTTTCTCCGCCGTCTCGCGCTCAAGCTGAAGCCGAGCCAGTATGTTCTGAAAGGCGGCGTAAACATGCGGTTCTTCTTCGGCAGTCCGCGGTATTCTGAAGATATGGACCTCGACGCCCAAGGCGTCGGCGTCCAGGTTTTACGCGACACGGCCATGGCAATATTGACCGCGCCTTCCCTGCGGGAAACACTGGCGTCCTTCGGTGTTGAAAGCATTATCGCCCCCGATATTTCAAAAGCAAAACAAACGGAAACAACCCAACGGTTTAAAATCCATCTCACCACAACGGCAGATGAAGACCTCTTTACTAAAATTGAATTTTCGAGACGAGGGATTGCAAAAGGAGTCAAGGTCGAAACTGTTCGGGCCGAAATCATGCGGGTGCTGCGACTGCCTCCGCTCATGTGTCCGCATTATGACGCGGAAGCCGCAATGCTTCAAAAGATCGAAGCAGTAGCGGGGAGGTCAGCCACTCAAGCCCGTGATATTTTTGATTTGTATTTGCTCATTACGCAAGCCTCTCCACCTAAAAAACAGACCGGCCCTGGAAAAACAGAACTGCTGAAAAAGGCCATAAAGAATATTTATTCCGTCGATTTCAACCAGTTCAAAGACACCGTGCTTTTGTATTTTCCGTATGAAGAACGCAGGTTCTATGATGATATCGGACGGTGGGATGAGATTCGCCTGATCGCTTCCCAGTGCATCGAAGAGCTGCTATGAACCACGAACCGATTTTAAAGTATGTCAAGAAACTGAATCGGGCAATTTTCACAACGCGCGAGGTCCATGCCGTTTCCGGTAAATCGCTGTCAGGAGTCGTACAGGGGCTAAACCATTTGAGCACAATCGGTGCATTGGTGAAAATCCGCCGCGGAGTTTGGGCCGAACCATCCAGGGACCCAATAAGCCCGTTCAGCATTATCCCTTTTTTGCCGGCAGGACATCGGACATACCTTTCATTTATTTCCGCACTACATCTGCACGGCATTATAGAACAGATACCTCAAACCATTTCCTGCGCGTCGATAGCCCACACGCACATCTTTAAAACAACCGTCGGAACTTTTTCAATCCACCGGATCGCGCCGGACTTCTTTTTCGGATTTGATTGGTACAAACAGACCGGAGACTTCCTTGTTGCCGAACCTGAAAAGGCCCTGCTTGACTGCCTCTATCTTTCGGGAAGAAAAGGCAACCAATTTCAACATTTTCCCGAACTGAATTTTCCTTTGTCGTTCAGCTTTACAAAAGCACGGCGCTGGGCCGTCAGGATAAAAGACCTTCGGTTGCGGAAACATGTCCTCAATAAATTAGAGGAAATTCACAGCACGGTTGGATAACAGGGGATGAGCTTATTCAAACGGGCCGCCTCACGCCCAGGCGGCCCGTGTCGCATAAATTATTGGAGGTGATGGGAGTTGAACCCATGTCCGAGGAGCGGTCAAAGCAAGCCGGCTACATGTTTAGTCTGATGTTTGATCTTGTCCCCCGCACCGCCAACAGACGGGCTTTACAGGAGACCAGCACCGGTTGATCTCGTCCGCCGGTCGGTACGCCCCGGCAAACCAGCGTTCAGGCTTTTACACGGCCCACAGCGAACGCTAACCACAAACCGTGTCGACCACCTTTAATCAGGCAGCCATTGCATAAGAATAATCGTTGGCGATTATTGTTGTTATCGGATTATTAACGAGGCCAACCGATAATCCTCGACATGCTGCTTACATCTCTCACTTCCCGTCGAAACCAGTACACCCCCGAAAAAATTACAAATTAAGAATTACGAATCAACTTTGAAAATACATCAAATCCATCGAACAAGGT
>JBAVGL010000334.1:0-51044 GCA_049684795.1 Chitinivibrionales bacterium
AACCTGCTTAACAACTTGGTTTATTTAGCTATAGCAATTATTTGTCCTTAATTGATATAATTACATTAAAATGAAACATGGTAATTTTTGCCGGGTTGAACAGCACAGCCCGCGAACGATCATAACCATACTTGCATTCAAATTGAAAAGGACAAACGGGTGCCCGATATTTCAGTAACATATACGCCGGACGGCATGAAGGCCTTTCTGTATGTTGCGGACTCTCCGGGAGTAGAGTATCCGACACTGGAAGAACTGCGCGGCGCGCTTATCGAACACGACGTCACCGCGGGCATCGATCAGGACGCGATTGTCGCGATGGCGGAGAATAAGGTATGCAACACCTTTATCGAGGTGGCGCGCGGTGCGGCCCCGACCGCCGGAACGCCCGGTTCAATCGAGGTCCTCGTTGACGTTTCGCGGAAAGGAAAGCCCCGCGTGCTTCCCGGCGGCAAAGTGGACCACCGGGACATAAGCTACGTTGTCAATGTCCGCAAGGGGACACCGCTTGTCAAGCACATTCCCCCAATTCCGGGAAAGGACGGCAATGACATTTTCGGGAAACCGGTTATGGCCCCTGCCGTCGCCGACCAGCAGCTTTCGCGCGGGAAAGGCACCGTAGTGCTTCCCGACGACCAGAACGTTCTTGTCGCAAACATCAACGGCGCGGTCGTGGTGTATCCAAACGGAAAAGTGGATGTCGTGGACGACAAGATCATTTCGGGCAATATCGATTATTCAACGGGGAACGTCCGTTTTTCGGGGAACTTGAAAGTCAACGGCACCGTGCGCGCCGGTTTTGAACTTGATGTGGAAGGCGATTGCTATATAGGGGGAAATGTTGAAGACGCGAAAATAACAAGCCTTGGCGATATTGAAGTCCTCGGCGGGGCCGTGGGGCAGACCAAGGGCGCGCTCAAATGCGCCGGTTCATTGAAAATCAGGCACATCGCGAATTTTAACGTCCTCGCGGGCGGCGACATTTTAATCCTGGAAGACGCTCTCCACAGCACGATCTTCTCCGAAGGAAATGTCAAGGCGCGATCGGTCGTGGGAGGCACGGTCGCCGCGTGGAAAGCCATTGAGGCGGAAGCAATCGGAACGGAGGCGGAGGCGAAAACCATCGTGGATCTTGGCGGCAAATACGTCCTGATGCAGCGTAAATACGCGCTGCTCAAGGAGCTCGCCGATTTGACGGGCGATATCGGTACGGTCAAGGAAGGCATGTTCAAACTGGTGCGCGACGAGATGGACCCCGCGGGAAACCTCACCGATGGGTCGCTGCAGCGTCTTGCGGCATTGAAGAAAAAACACCGGGACGCTCTACAACGGTGTTCGGACGTCCAGGGCGAAATGGAAACGCTCGATAAAAAGCTTGAAAAAACCCCTATTCCCTTTGTTAAGGCGACGAAGGTGTATCCCAATACCATCATTAAATTCGGCGAAAACGAGAAGCTGATTAAAGAAAAGCTTGTTCATGCCAGGATCACCGTGGATGGGGACAAAATCGTCGTTGGAAAATCATGATCTTTTCCAGCCGGAGTACGTTATGATGAATACTCTGTCGAAATGTTCGGTAAAAGTATTAGCGGGCATGTTTTTTCTTTTTGCGGCCCTGTCAGGCCCAAGCGCCGAAGAAACGGGCGACTACATTCACTACCGCCTCGGCGTCAAGTATAAGAACGAAAACAAGTTCGATCAGGCCACTGAAGAGTTCCGCAAGGTCCTTACGGCGTATCCCGACAATTACAACGCGTACATGCAACTTGCTGAAATCAGAAAATCCCAGAACCAGCCGCGACTGGTGATCTATAATCTGAAAAAGGCGCTCGCCTACAATCCGGGGTGGGGAAAGGCCCATCGCATGCTTGCCGATGCCTATGAGCAAGACAGGCAATTCCAGAACGCCATCATGGAATTGCAGATATATCAGCAGTCCTGCGATCCGGCGGAACAGGATGGCGTCCAGAAAAAGATAGACCAGCTCGTTAAGAAAGTCCAGGGGCGCGGCATTTCCGGCGCGGAACCGGAAGCGCCCGCCGCGCAACCTGAAAGAAAAGACACCGCAGTGGTGAAAGAGCCGAAGGCCGCCGCCACGCCCGTCCCCGTTCCCGTCCAGGTCGTCAAGCCTTTCGTGAAAAAATCGCAAAAAGCAGCGGCCCCATCCCGCGCCCCGTCCGCGCCAGGCTCCGGGACCACGACCGCGATAGCGCCTGCCGCGGAAGCGTTATTGAAAAAAGCCATAAATCTTTACGAACAGGGGAAAATCGAAGAGTCGTTGCAGGACATCAAGAAAGCGGTGCTTGTGCAGCCGCACTATCCGGAGGCGTACTATTATGGCGGGTTGGCGCGCTACAAGCAGGGAAAAATTGACCTGGCAAAAATAAACTTTTCAAAGTCTTTTGATTGCCCGAAATGCCAACCGGCCCATTTTTATCTGGGTAAAATCTATGGTTCGGAAAAATACTATAAAGGAGCGATAAGCGAGCTGACGACGTATATACAAAATGCAACTGACAAAGAAACAAAAAAGGAGGCCACGGGCCTGCTCGCGCAGTATAAGAAGCTCACCGGCGACACGTCAGGGGTCATTGAAGAGGCGGAGGCGGACCAGGAGGCGCGCCCGGAGTTTGAACCCGCGGTTCCGGAATCCGGGTATTCCGTCATCGAGCTGAGGATAGATTCGCTATTGGCCATGCGGGTGGTCGATACGCTCACGGACCCCGGTCAGGCAATGCTTGGCGGGGTCAAGGAATTCAAGGCGGGACATTTTGACAATGCCATTAAAGAATTCAAGAAAGTGATTGTTGGATATCCGGCGGCGTCCGTTGCCGCCCCGTGCGCCTATGATATAGGCGTGTGTTACATGAAATTGCGGTTGTTTTCAAACGCCGAAAACCAGTTTGACAATCTCCGCAACAGGTATCCTTCCCATGCGCTGGCCTCCCAGAGCTTGTTTTTAAAGGCATTTTCCTATCTGGAAAGGGGCGACGAGGCCGTTGCCGAAAAACTGTTCCGTGAATTCATCCAGAAATACCGCAACCACGCCTGGACGGGAAAGGCCTATGAAAAACTTGGAGACATTTATTCGGACTTAAAGCAGTTTAACAAAGCGCTTGACGCCTATAACCAGGCCGCCGTGGGATCGAAAGATGAAACGGACCGCCTCTATGCGTATTTCAAGCAAGGCAACGTCTATTTTGAGGCCGGCAACTCCGAACGCGCGGTGGCAAGCTTTAAAAAGGTGATTGATATCGGGGAATCGCGCGGTATGTTCGTGCGGGTGCCCGATTCATATTATAAAATAGCCGATTGCAAATATCAGCAAAAAGACAATAAATCCGCGCTGGAGTATTATCAGAAAGCCACACGGAAATATCCGGCGTACCAGGAGACGCCGTGGGGCCTTTTTCAAATGGGCAATATTTATAAGAACGTTAAAAACTATCCGAAGGCGATCGAGACCTATAAGGAACTTGCCAAAAACTTCCCGGACGATTACTGGGCCAAGCAGGCGCGCTGGAAAATGGAAGACGCCGTCTGGGAAAACGAATATAAGACGGTGTTGCAATAAAAAGTAATAGGTAATGGGTGATAGGTAATAGGTTACAGGAAAAAAGCCCCATTACCCTTACCCATTACCTATAACCCATAACCCATGACCTATTACCCTTTAACCTTGTTATTATTATGAACGATTCCGACCTCATATCTTTATTGTCAACATCCTTCGCCAAACAGATGATGTGGTACCGGGAATTGTCCAACCTCGTGCATAAAACCCTGGGCCAGCTCGTGCTGTCGCGAGGGGACGTAACCCAGGTCATGGAAAATTTTACGCGCAAACAAAAGATCCTTGACATGATCGTGGAAGAAAGGGACCATATCGGCGGTTCAGTGGACCTTTGGCAAAAATGCAAGAAAAGTATCAAGGACGGCCGGGCAAGCGATGAGCTGGATGATCTTTTGAAAAAGACGGCGGCCGTAATTTCGGAATTCCTCGATGGCGAGGCGCAGTTGAAACGCTACCTCGAGCATGTTAAGAATCCTCGCGGAGGAGGCGATGTGAAGCCATGACCGCCGCGAAAACCGGGAAAAAGCAACTTTCACCCGAGGTTTTTGAAGCGCTCCAGAGCGCCTTTTTGGATTTTCAGGTCCGTGCCGAGAAGTTAAGCGTCGCTTATAATAACATGCAGAAGGACTTTAAAAACATCAATATCGAATTGGACGCCAAAAACGAACAACTTGCTGAAAGCCTTAAAAAGCAGGAAGAAATCCAGATATATCTGAGCAGCATTCTCGAAAGCATGAACAACGGGGTCATAGGTATTGACATAATGGGCAATATCACCCATTTCAACCCGGCGGCCGCGGACATTACCGGATATTCACCCGAAGAGGCCATAGGCCGCTCGTACGCGCAGTTGCTTAAAGGCAATAATGACGATTCCACCCTGCTCGAGGCGCTTCACTCGGGCAAGGAACACAAGGGCGATGAAAAGGTGGTCTGGCACAAAGACAACCATCCGGTGCCGGTCTGGTTCCAGACCGCGCTCCTGAAAGACCCTCGGAACAGGACGCTGGGGGCGGTCGAGATTTTCAGCGATATTTCGCGGATCAAGTCCCTGGAAGAACAGATGCAGCATGCGAAGACCATGGCGGCGCTGGGTGAAATGGCGGCAACGGTGGCCCACGAAATCAGGAACCCGCTGGGCGCCATGGGCATGTGGGCGGGGCTTCTGGAACGGGACCTGGGGCCGGACGAAGAACGGAAAAAACTCGTTAAGAGGATATTGGAGGGCCTGTCGAGGCTCAACAGGATCGTGTCGAACCTTCTCGTCTATTCGCGGCCTGTCAAGGCGCAATTCCGCCCCGTCATGCTGCGCCAATTGCTGCATGAGACCATTGATTTCGTCGAGATAGAGGCGCAGCGCCAGGGACATCCCATCGAGGTGAAAAAAAAATGGCGTTCCGGTGAAAATGCCAGCGTCCTGGCCGATCCCGAGAAAATCCAGCAGGTGATCATGAACCTCTGCATCAATTCCATCCAGGCAATGCCCAAGGGCGGCATCCTGTCGGTACATATCGACAAGACAAATGACGCGCGCGCTGAATTCGCGTCGTTCCGGATATCCGATACGGGGATCGGGATCGCGCGGGAGCATATCGATAAAATATTCGACCCATTTTATACCACGAAAGAGAACGGCACGGGCCTCGGCCTTGCCATCGTGAAAAAAATCGTTGAATCTCATTCGGGATATTTGGATGTTACAAGTGTTGTTAATAAAGGAACGACGGTGAAAGTCTTTTTGCCCCTTGCCCACGGTTAACCCTTGGCGCGGAGTTGCTCATGGAAAAGAAAAAGATCCTGGTCATCGACGATGATGAATACATCCGGGAATCAATCAAGGAGGCGCTGAAACGCAAAGGCTTCGATCTTGAAAGCGCGGAAAACGGCGCGTCGGCGCTCGAATTGTTCCAGAAAGACGGTTTCGACATGGTCATTTCGGACATGAAGATGCCCGGTATGTCGGGTATTGAACTTCTGGAAAAGATAAAAAAGCTTGATCCCGACGTGCCTTTTTTAATGATTACGGCGCATGGCGCGATAGAGAGCGCGGTCGAGGCAATCAAAAAAGGGGCCTACGATTTCATCCAGAAATCGCCCAATCTCCTGGAAGAGCTCGAGCTCCACGTGGAGCGGACCTTGTCATACGGCCAACTCCTCAGCGAGAACAAACGCCTCAAATCGGTCATCCATGAACAATGGAACTATGTGGGTTCCTGCGCTCCGCTCGAACAGATCCGGAGCCTTGTCAAGACCGTTGCCGCAAGCCGCTCCACGGTCCTTATCACCGGAGAGTCGGGAACGGGCAAGGAGCTTGTGGCCCGGTCCATACACTATTTAAGTCCGCGGCATCATGGGCCTTTTGTAAAGGTAAATTGCGCGGCGCTCCCCGAGGGCCTCATCGAATCCGAACTTTTTGGCCATGAAAAGGGGGCATTTACCGGGGCCCTCAACCGCAAGCTGGGAAAATTCGAGCTTGCCTCGGGAGGGACGCTTTTGCTTGATGAAATAGGGGAGATGTCTTTTGCGGTCCAGGCCAAGCTCCTCCGCGTTTTGCAGGAGCGCGAAATCAACAAAGTGGGGGGTGATGATCCGGTCGAGGTTGACATACGCATAGTCGCGACCACCAACCGCGACCTCGACAAAGAA
The DNA here is from genome assembly GCA_049684795.1 of Chitinivibrionales bacterium. Taxonomy (GTDB): domain Bacteria; phylum Fibrobacterota; class Chitinivibrionia; order Chitinivibrionales; family FEN-1185; genus JBAVGL01. The sequence goes on from JBAVGL010000334.1 coordinate 6,221, forward strand.
GTAAAGGACGGCAAGTTCAGGGAAGACCTTTTTTACCGGCTCAATGTTTTCCGCATCCATCTGCCTCCGCTGCGGGAACGCAAGGAAGACATGGACAAACTTGTCGAACACGTGATAAAGAAATACAACGAACAGAACGGATTCGGCGTCGAGGGGGTCGAGGCCGGATGCCTCGACCTGCTTAAATCGTACGATTGGCCCGGTAACGTCAGGGAGCTCGAAAATTTCTTTGAACGCGCGGTCGTACTTACGCGCAGCGGTAAAATCAAAAAAGAAATGTTTGTTTTGCCGGGCAGAAGTGGTACAATAAATAGGGACAATTTTGAATTTTCACCCGGAATAACCATTGCCAGGGCCGAGAAGGAATTGATCCTTCGCACGCTTGAGCGCTGCAATCAAAACCGGACAAAAGCCGCGCAGATGCTGGGAATTTCGATCCGGACGCTGCGCAACAAGCTCAATGAATACGGAATGGAAAAAGAGTAAGGGACAGCGCATGAAGCAATTCAAATTGAATTCAATCGTTTTCAGGACGGCTGTCATTTATGTTTTCGTGACCATTCTGAACGTGTCGATCTTCGTGCTTATGGTGTTCGAAAACCAGCTCGATCTCATCGCCGAAAACGCCATCATCAACAGCCAGCTCAAAGCCTCCAATTTCAAGTACCGCATCGACAATATCATAGCCACGAACAACGAACTGAGCGTGGTCAATTTGAATAAAATCATACGCGAGGCCAGTTCGCTCGAAATCACCGATTTGTCCATATTCAGTGAAACCGGCGCGATATTCGTCGATATTTCGGGCAACCGGCAGGTGAACCGGACCGAGGCCAGCGTCGATGAGATGAAAAACATCAATATGGCGATTACAAAACGGGGCTTTGAAGACAAACTGTTTTACCATGTTGTTGATAGAAAGACCAAACGTATCGACCTGTACATCCCCTTTGCCTATAAGGGCGACAAGATCGGCGTGGCCTCGATCGTGCTTTTCATGAAAGACATCGACAAGCAGATGGGCTATCTGTACCGTCAATGCCTCCTTATCGGAATCCTGATCATCGCGTTGCACGTTGGTTTTGCGATGTTCCTTTCGAAGATCATCCTGCTGCCGCTTCGAAAACTGAACGAGGCCACCAGGCGCATCGCCCAGGGCGACCTTGCCATCCGCGTGCCCATCGTGCGCGACGACGAGATCGGGCGGCTTGCCTCGTCGTTCAATGAAATGAGCGTGGCGATCCAGCGCATGCGCGACGAGGCGCGGGGAGCAAACCCGCTCACCGGCCTGCCGGGGAACATCACCATCGCCAAGTATATCGACGATTGCCTGGCCCAAGGCCAGATCATATGCGTCCTGTACTGCGACCTCGATAATTTCAAGGCGTATAACGACAAGTATGGCTTTACAAAAGGCGACGAGGCAATCCTCTATACGCGCGATTGCCTTATTTCGGTGTCCAAACGCAAGGACATGAAAAACGTGTTCGTCGGTCACGAAGGCGGGGACGATTTTGTCGTCATCTGCGACTTCATCTACTGGGAAGAATTCGCGAAATCGTTCATCACGCTGTTCGACCGGGGCATCTACCAGTTTTACAACAGCGTCGACGCCCGGAACGGGTTCATCGAGTCGATCAACCGCAGGGGCGAACGCCAGCGTTTCCCGCTGATGAGCATTTCGGTGGCTGTCGTGTCGAACAAGGCCCGTCCGTTCGGCCGGCACGCGGAAATGATCCAGGTGGCGGCCGAAGTCAAAAAATACGTGAAGAGCATCGACGGATCGTGCTACGCGATCGACCGCCGCACCGGGCCCGTCAGTCCGACCGCCGTTCTGAGGGTCGCCTCGACCGAGAACGCCAACCCGCAATAGCCGCGCGCCGCATGAAAAGGCGACCGTTATGAAAACCTTTTTCAGAATCTTTTGTGTTCTGCTCTTGCTCGCCGTTACGGTGTTTTTCAATATCGGCGTGATTGACATCCGAATGCAGGAGATGAGCTATCTCATCGGCAAGGTCGCCGCCCGGCAGGACGTGCCCATGTCGCTGGGGATCGTGGCAAAATATGAACTCATAAAACAGAGGATGCTGTACGGTGAACAAAATGAAAACAACTATGAACTCGAGGCAAAAATACAGTCCCTGACGTCGGGCGACCAGTATCCCAATCAGGAGAACGCATGGAAAACGAGGATATACCGGGTGCCGGTCCGCTTGGTGTTGAACATGATACGTTTTGCCATCGGTAAGCCGATCATCAGCCTTAAAGAGGAAGACAAAATACTGAACGTTCTGGAAATCGGCTATTTCTGGGAGAGGAACCGCAAGTACCAGGAAGCGATTACTATTTACAATCAGGTACTTGCGAAACCCACAATACAGCCCGACCTTCAATCGGCCGTGATGATCCATAAGGCGTTCTGCCATTCATTGCTCGGCGAATATGATATTTCAAAAAGCCTCTACGAGCAGGTGATAAGCCTATTTCCGAACACGGACGCAGGCGTGCTTTCATGGAAGCTCCTGGATTTTATCGAGTCCATGGAAAAACAGCGCAATTCGCTCGAAAAGAAGGGCATGTCCGATTTTGAAAAAGCCAAGCAATTTTATCTGGTGATGGATTATCGGAATTCAGTCAAGTACTATTCCATCTTTCTTCAGGAGAATGCCTCATCTCCGATGAAATACGAGGCCCTTTTTTACAAGGGGCGGTCGCATGAGGAATTGGGGGAAGGCGAAGAGGCGATCATGACGTACCAAAAGATCATCAGAGAGGACGCGTCTCGCCAATGGGCGAAGCAGGCCAACCGCCGCATGCTCATGATCGGCGAATTCTACGACCAGAAAAAGCAGATCTCCGACGAGGCCAAAAAGCAGCTGGCGGCCTATCAGGACCAGGGCTTCATTAATAATATCGAACACTATGCGAGCATGGTGTCCGAGAGTTCGCTTCGTAAGGAACTGATGAAAGATTATTCGAAAAAAGAAGAAAAGGCCGCGACCGGCGATGATAGTCTTCTGAGCGTCATCAATAAGATCGGCAACCTCGACCTCACCGGCGAAAAGGCCGCGCATAAACAGGAAGAGACCGAAAGAATACGCGCCGAATTAGTGGCCCAGGGGAAACTTTCCGCCGCGGAAATCAAGGAACTTGACCGCCGGAAGGCCCTTGAAGACAGTCCGTACAGGCGACCGAGCGCGATCAAATCGGTCATCGACGAAAACGCGTCGCAACTGAAATATCTGTATAACAAGCGGCTGCGCCAGGGAATCAAGCTTTCGGGCAAGATGGTGGTCGAAATAGCGATCAAGCCCGACGGCGGCGTAAGGTCGGCGAAGATCGCGCGGTCGAACATGGGGGACAAGGGCTTCGAGGATGAAATAGTCAATCAGGTAATGAAATGGAAATTCAAATCCGTCATCGACAGCCTGGGCGACATGACGGTCAACTATCCGATGGAGTTTTCCGAGGAAGAATAAAAGAAAAGGATGAAGGCGGAAGGATGAAGGGTGAAAGATTATAAAGCACTGATATTAATTATTGGAATAATTTTATTTTTGATTAATTGCAGTTTTCTTAATGGGCCAGATGATAGCCTTACTTTATCGAAAAGACCTTATACTGGAAACGAACTTCGAACAGATGGATTTTATTATCAATTAGATCCTGATGGAAATTTAAATGTTTTCTTTTTATTTAGGAACGGAATATTACTCTATGGTGGGTCCATTCCTGAAAATGATTTACCTCAACAAGAAGAATCCTATTCAAATGGGTCCTATTATCAAAGTGCTAGTCAATACAAAATTTGCTGGGGAGTCTTTCAGATTGATAGCAATAGAATCCAATATGAAAGTTGGAACCCAAGTTCTGGTGGACCACTTCCGGCATATAAGTCTTCAGGGAATATTTTGAATGACACAACTTTTGAAATCACAAACAGTGAACGTGTAAATGGCACTGAGCAAACAAGTGGTGATTGGATTTATTATTTCAAACAATTCAGTCCAAAGCCGGATAGTGTAACTCAATTCATTCCATGATCTGCGCTTAAAATGCCGAGGGGAAAAACAGATTGTTTTATTAAATGATCAATTACGAAACGCTCAAGACTACAACCCAATAGCTTCTTAAAAGGATCACAAAGTTGTTAAGGAGCATAGGCGCAAAGTAAATTTAAATTGAATTACGACACACTGCACTGGTCTAGTATTATGGATAGAAACGAATTACTAAGGATTCTTCGTGAGCAAAAACCGATTCTCATGCGGAAATATCCGCTGCATCGCCTGTCGCTTTTTGGTTCCTGGGCGCGAGGAGATCAGACGGAGCGCAGCGATATAGATATTCTTGCCGATGTTGACCCCTCTATCGGATTGAGATTTGTTTCTTTAGCGGAGGACCTCGAAGAAATATTAGGATGCAAAGTTGACCTTGTTTCACAACGAGGTTTACGCCCGCGTTTGCGCGAAATGGTCGAGCGGGAGCTTGTTGATGCCTAAACGGGATGTTGGTGTTCTTTTGGAAGACATTCTTGCCGCTATTGATAAAATCAGTAGGTTTATCACGGGGGTTGAGCTTAAAAAGTTCATCAATGATGAAAAGACAGTGGACGCTGTGGTCCGGAATTTAGAAATAATCGGAGAAGCCGCTCGCCAAATACCTTCCGAATTTGCATCCCAACATCCAGAAATACCGTGGTCACACATTATTGGTTTACGAAATCGGATAGTGCATGATTATGCCGGTATTGATTTGGATCTTATTTGGGAAATTATCAATAATGATTTAAAGTCATTACGGCCTGCAATAGAACCTTTATACAATAAAGAAAATGATCGCAAATAAGAATGCTTTAGAATAAAATTAAAGCACACAACTCCGTTTTAGTCAGGCATATCGGTTATCTCCACCATCCGCCGCACCCGGTTGACATATAAATGCCCCGCTTTTATTGCCTGCCGGTTTTTTTCAATATTCTCTTGTTCCTTTTCCGGGTGAGCGCAAACTGCCTGGATAATGCTTAGCGCTTCCGCTTCATTGGAAAAACAGTGGTACGAGCAATCGGGCAGGACTTCATGAACAAGCGGCACTTCTTCGGTAATCAAAACGCCCCCTGACATCAAAACGTCGAAGACCCGCGGGCTTATATGTGTATTGCTTCTGTCAAGTTGCGGATCGTTGAGCGACAGATTAATGCCTGTGAAGGCGCTCTGTAAAATGGCCGCGGATTGTTTTCCGTCAATCCATCCGCCATTGATAATGCACGGCGCGAGCGGCCCCTGATAGCGGTCCCACCCTTGTCCCGCTATTGCTAATCGAACGCCATGCACTGCCAAAAATTCCAATACCCGTATGCGATAGGCGCTTGGAATACCGATGAATGCCGCGTCCTTTTTAAATTCGCTTTGAGCAACCGGTTTGTCCTGCGGCAATGCGCTCGCCGCGGTCGGCAGAAAAACATAGCGGACGTTGCATTTTTTGCATTCGTCAATTATAGGCCCCTTTTGGACGGCGAAAAAGTACCGGTATCCGGCCAGTACGTCCTTCCAATAACCCGCCTGCCTGAAATCCTCATAAAACCAATGAGCGGTCGTGATTTTTTGGTCCCGCAGCAGGTTAAGGGTAAACAAGGTCACCGGGCTCAGCGCGAGCACCAGAACATGCGTTGCGTGAAACTCAAGGCATTGGACGATGAGCGCGTGGTTGAGCAGATCGACAACCATGGTTTCGTCCGGGGACTTCAGCATGTTTTTAAATGCGTCAAGGTAGACCTTGCAATCGAACGTTTTAACATCGGGAGAATTGACCAATTGAGAAAATGCCGTGGCGGTTTCAAGGCCCGCCGACCGCGCCGCGCCCTCCGGCGAAAGGACGATGAACCATCGTGCGGCGCGTATGTGAGTATTTACACGAGCGTTCACGCGAAATCTTCTTTTGTCGGGAGCGCGTCCATGCCGCCGTTTCTGACGCTTTTAAACATCGCGACGCTGTTGGCGAACTGCGCGGCGGTGAAAGGATCGTGGCCGCGGGCGATGCTGTGCAGAAAGCCGCCGTTGAACGCGCTCCCGATGAGGGTGAGATTGTGCGACGGTCCGTTGCCTTGCCCAAGCGGGAATTCTTCGATTTTGCCGTCATAGCCGACCATGCATCCGCTTGAGCCCGTTTTGACCACGACGATCGAAACGCCGCGGTCCCACAGAAAACCCACGACGTCGAGCGGACGCTCGTATCCGAACAGGGCCTTGGTTTCGTCGGGCGCCGAAGGCAGTATGACGTCAACCAGAGGCAGCACGCTCCACAGGCATTCCTTGGCGTCGTCGAGCGACCACAATCTCAGGCGCAAATTGGGATCGTAGGCGACCATGATGTCGTTGCTGTGGGCGAGATTGAAGGCCTTGAACACCGCGTGCCGCGCGGATTTGGAGACCGATTGGAGCTCGCTTGACGCATAGACGATTTTGCAGTTTTCGATGAGGTCATCGTATATGAGCGCCGGCGTAATATGCTGCGCCGCGCTGCCTGGACGGTGAAAGAGATATTCGCGAGCTTCGACCGAGTTCGGGCTTGAAAAATAAATGCCGTTGTATCCCTGGCAGGTTATGACGTGGTCGATATTGACGCAGTGTGAAATAAGGCGCTCCCGGATCATTGCGTGAAACGGGTCGCCGGCCACGGCCGAAATCAGGGAAACGCCGGAGCCCAGACGCGCCGCCGCGACCGCCACGACAAGATCGGCGCCGCCTATGTCTTTGTCATAAGTATCAGTCGCGGCGACATCGCCGTCGCACCGGAATTCGACGAAACTTTCCCCGACGACAAGCAGGTCATAGTCTCGAATATGCGCTGGTTTCATAAGCCAACCCTATGCTTGAAAGATATAAAAAACGAATTCTTTTTCTTCAACAAAATCATGGAAATCCTTTTAATCATGGTAATCGTATTCAGAATGGAGATTCCATGAGGCACCTTAGCGGGTCCCGGCTGTCGGATGAAAGGTTCGTAAATTCTATTCCCCATGTGTAATATTCTTCCGAATGAAGGGACCATACCACGACACCCTTGCACGTTGAAACTCCGTAGGGTGTGATGATTTCCAGTTCGAGCTCGACGCCCTTTTCAAGCTCTAAGCGATCGGACGGTTTTTCGATGGCGAATTTCGCGCCATGTTCGGAAACATCGAGCATGATCGCGGAATGCCGAACGTTGTTATGCATAAAAGTGGAAATGCAGGACGTTGCCAGGCCCGTGCGCTCGACACGCCTTCGGTCTTGTCCTTCATAGCGGGCCACAAACTAGTCCTTTTGCAAATTGTTATAGCGCCGGACGGTGACGCGAGCAAAATGTTCGATCATGGCGTCTATGTCTTTTTTTCGCGCCAGGGAGTTGAGCCAGGACTCGGGAACGCCTTCCAGGCCGTAATGCAGGCCCGCCAGCCCGCCCGCGACCATGCCCGTCGTGTCGGTGTCCATCCCCAAATTGACAGCTGCAAGGAGGACGTCTTTGGTGTTTGAATAATTGAGCAGACACCAGATGCTTGCCTCGAGCGTATCGACAAGATATCCCGTCGATCTGATCTGATCGGGCTTTAGATCCGCGAGGCCGGTTGAAAGGATACGGTCGAAATGCCGCAATTCCCCGCTATATTCAGGGAGCGGTTTGTAGAAGTCAACGGCCTGTTTAACGCAGGCGCGATATGCTTCCGTTTTGTCTTTATGGCCAAGCAGTTCACGGACCAGCAACGAATAAATTCCGCACCCGAGTTTCGCCCGAGGGTGCGCATGGGTAATGGCGGAGATTTCATGGACGCTCTTTAAGAATGGCTCGATAGGCTCGTTATTAAAATACACCGCGACGGGAAACATGCGCATGAGCGATCCGTTGCCTATATCCTCTTCACCGCCGCACCCTGATGCAAGGGCGCTTATTTTGTCGGTTCTGATTTTATCAAGGGCCATGAACGTCGTAATGCCCGCGTCGAATACGAACCCCGTTGACGTCCAGTATCCGTCAAAAATCCATTTGCAGAAAGTCCGTCCGATGTCTTCAATGTCGTAGCCTTTCGCGAGGCTTTCCATGGTGCACAGGGTGAGTGACGAGTCGTCCGACCAGGTCCCTTCCGGCTGGTCCCAGCGCCCGTATCCGAGCATGTTTTTTACGGAGCACAGGGCCAGTTGCTGTCTGGTGGACGATTCCACGGGGACCCCGAGCGCATCGCCTATAATACCGGCATACAGAGCATTTTTTATTTTTTCTTGCATCGGAATAGAAAATAACATTTTAAGGGGCCCATTGGCTAATGTTTAATAATGACCAGGACAATTGCCGCGAAAAGGAGCGCCGAGCCGGCCAGACGCGCGATCATGGTCTTTTTACCCGCATCTTTTTCCTTGTTTTCGAACAGGACGCCCAACTTCCAAACGATCAGCACGCTCCATATTCCACGCGAACTGAAAACGATATTTGTAGCGGTAGCGTTGCCGAAATAGCTTAATGCGATCCCCATTCCAATCGCCTGGAGCGCGATAAAAAGAATCCCCCAGCCTAGCCACTTCCAGGTATTTAAGGAATAGGAAAGAGGCCCGGCGCGGAAAATGGGGATGAAAACCAGGGACAACACCGCAATAATTATGAACATCAGCGTGAGAAATTTCCCCGATCCGCAGGATGGCGCCCATTTTTGTATCAGTATGTCGCATAATGCAAAAGACGCGGCGCACAGCAGGGAGTAAAGCACGGTCGACACAAAATTGCTCCGCGACCTGCCCTTGGGCCCGCGCAATAGAACAAAGGCGAAGGTGGCCATGAAAGCCGCCGCCCATAATCCGGGCGATACCGGTTGATGCAGCACGATTACGGTGAAAAGCGCGACCAGCAGCACTTTCATGCCCAGGAGGGGGGTCGCGACGGAAACATCACCCTGCTTGAGCGCCAGCACCGAAGCCATCTGACCCACCATGAAAATCACGCCGGCGATGAGGGGCCGCGCAAGCGGCATTGCGCCGAGCGGCATCGGGTCGGCAAAAAGCAAAGGCAGGGCAAGCGCGCATGTCGCCACATTAGAAAGAAAATTAATGAACCAGGCGTTGACGCCGCCGTCCAATACTTTTTTAAAAATGACGGCGGAGAAGGCATAAATAATCGAACTCGCGAACGGCAAGAGCAAATAAACCGGAAATTCCACGGTAGTTTTCTCTAACCTGCCGAAGGGCAGGTAAGAACCTGGACGAAAAAATATTATCTACGTCGTCTGCGAAGATAATTTTTTCTAAGGTTCTATAAAAGGTATTAAATCACATTTCTTGACATATTATATATTTAGAAACTATTTTATACAAGTTTTGCTCATTTTTTTATTGGTTGCCCGTATCGTAGGCGGTCATGATAATCGCGATAGACGGTCCGGCCGGATCCGGAAAAAGTTCAACCGCCAGAATGGTTGCGCAAGCGCTCAAAATCCTTCATCTGGATACCGGGGCCATGTACAGGGCGATAACGCTGAAATGCCTGAGACAAGGCATTGCGTTCACGGACACGGATGCAATGGGAATTATCATGAGACAGACTTCCATTGCTTTTACGGGGACTTCGCCCGATATGCGCGTGTGGATGGACGGGGAAGACGTGACCGGGGCGATCCGCGGCGATGAAGTGACGAAAAGGGTTTCCGATTATTGCACGGTTCCGGTGGTAAGGGAAGAACTGGTCGGACTCCAAAGGAAAATCGCCGAAGGGCAATCGGTCGTCTGCGAAGGACGGGACATCGGCACGGTGGTGTTTCCGGACGCGGACCTGAAATTTTTCATGGTCGCTTCGATCGAGGAACGGGCCCGCAGGCGAAAGATTGATTTTGAGCGCATGGGCATAAAAAAAGACGTGACGGAGATCATCGCCGAAATCACGGAACGGGACAGGAAAGATTCAACGCGCAGGCAAAGCCCGCTTAAGAAGGCCGACGATGCGGTGGAAATCGATACGACGCATTTGTCAATAAACGAGCAGGTCGCGTTGATCGTCGAAAAGGCGAAGGCGCTGGTTTCACATTGAGTATTTTTAATTCGGTCACCGAGCGAAGTCGAAGTGACTGAATGCAGAGAAATGTTCCCTTCGGCTTCGCTCAGGGAACGTAAATAGATTAACAATATCCATTCACCTTAACCCAGTTTTTAGGAGTCTTTTATGTCGGATTCCGGAACCATGTCCAGCAAACCGGCCCAGGCCGTCGACGCCTACGGCAAAGAGGTCGATCTATCGGATTTTGAAGAAAGCTATTACCATCCCGCGGAAGTGCAATCGGCATTAGAAACATATAAACAATCGCTCGAAGGCATTGAAGAAGGCAAGGTCGTCAAGGGAAGGATCCTCAAAATAACCGACAAGGAAGTTTTCGTGGACGTCAATTTTAAATCCGAAGGCATCCTCCCGATTTACGAATTCAAGGACGTTGCCCAGTTTAAAGTGGGCGATGAAATCGAAGTATTCCTGGAAGAAGTGGAAGACAGCGAGGGCCAGCTTATCCTTTCGAAATCGCGCGCGGACTTCCTGCGCGTGTGGGACAGGATTTATAAATCGTTCGAAAGCCAGGAGATCGTCGAAGGCACCATTCTCAGGCGGATCAAGGGCGGCGTAGTCGTCGACCTGTTCGGCGTCGACGCCTTTCTGCCGGGCTCGCAGATCGATTTGCGCCAGATCCCCGACATGGATTCCCTTATTGGAAAGATATACAAGTTCCGCGTCATTAAACTGAACAAGGCCAGAAGGAACATCGTCGTTTCACGCCGCGTCATCCTTGAAGAGGACCGCAACCAGCTCCGTGAAAAAATCCTGGCCGAACTGGACAAGGGACAGGTGCGCGAAGGTACGGTCAAGAACATCACGGACTTCGGCGCTTTTATCGACCTCGGCGGCGTCGACGGACTGCTGCATATTACCGATATGTCATGGGGCCGCGTAAACCACCCGTCCGAAATAGTCGCTTTAGGGGACAAGATCAAGGTCAAAGTGCTCGATTTCAACGAGAACAAGGAGCGGATATCGCTCGGACTCAAACAGCTTTCCGAGCACCCGTGGAAGGGCATAGAGGACAAATTTCCCGAAGGTTCGCGCGTGCGCGGGAAGATCGTGTCCATCACCGATTATGGCGCCTTTATGGAGCTCGAAAAAGGCATTGAAGGGCTTATCCATATTTCCGAAATGTCGTGGACCCAGCATATCAAGCATCCTTCCAAAATAGTGGGAATCGGCGATATCGTCGAAGCCGTCGTGCTCAAAATCGACAAGGAAAGCCAGAAGATTTCGCTCGGGTTCAAACAGCTCGAACCCGATCCGTGGGCGAACGTCGCGGAGGAATTCCCCGTGGGGAGCGTCATCAAGGGGAAAGTCAGGAACATCGCGGCGTTCGGGGCCTTCATCGAACTCAAGGAAGGCGTCGACGGCCTCGTCCACATATCCGACATGTCCTGGACGAAGAAGATCAACCATCCCGGCGAGCTGCTCAAGAAGAACGACGCGATCGACGTCAAGGTGCTCGACATCGACGCCGACAAACGGAGGATTTCTCTTGGTGTCAAGCAATTGACCGATGATCCGTGGACCGGCCTCGCGAAACAGTTTGCCGTCGGAATTGAGACCGAATGCGAAATCGCGCGCATCCTTGACAGAGGCATGATCGTCAACCTTACCGAAGCGGTGGAGGGTTTTATTCCCTTGAACCAGCTCGGACAAAGCGTCAATCATCCTTCGGAAGTCTATAAGGTCGGTGACAGGGTTTCCGCCGAAGTCGTTGAATTCGATCTCGAGGGACGGAAAATCATATTGAGCATCGCCGAATATTTCAAAGATAAAGACGAGAATTTGCTTAAGGAATATCTGGCGACTCATGTTCCCCGCCGTTTAAGCAAGGAAGAAAAAACGGAAAAGCCGGAACCCGTTGCTGCCGAAGCGGAAGGCACGGAAGAAAACGACGATAAATAAAAGCATCAAATTGACGGAGTTGAAAAGGCGGCCGCCGGGAAGGCGGTCGCCTTTTTTTATGTTCTTTATACCGCTTGCGGGCCTATTATGTCCAGGTACATTTCCCTGGATTCCGTTTGAGCAATATCACGTAGGCCGTTTACTTCCTCTAAATTACGCTCTAAAAATTTTACAATGTCCGCATCGATCGCCTTGTTTTTTACCATCGAGTGAAGCACGCCGAGCACTTCTTTTTGGGGCATTCCGGTGCGGTATGGCCGGTCTTCGGTGATCGCCGTGAAAACGTCGGACACGCACATGATGCGCGAACCGAGCGAGAGCACGTCGCCATTATGGTGGAACGGGTATCCGTTCCCGTTGAGCCTCTCATGATGAAACGAGCCCCAGGTGTTTATCGTGTCGAAATCCTCCAACGTGTCGAGGATCCGGTAGGTGTGATACGTGTGGGTGCGTATGACGTCGAATTCACTTGTATCAAGTTTTCCCGGTTTTTCCAATATTTCGCGCGGCACGGCGAGTTTCCCCAGGTCGTGCAGCAACCCCGCGATTCTTATATATTCCCGTTCGCGTTTTGAAAATCCCGCCAGCCCGGCCAACGCTTCGGCGGTGGCGGCCACGCCGGCTGAATGCGTCGCGGTGAACCTGCTTCGGAAATCGATAATGCGCGCAAAAAATACCGCAAGTTCGCGTAATTGCGAGATATCAAGGGTCAATGTTTTCATCCTGGTTTTCTGCCGGAGGATACGATAGACGGTCGGCGATACCGCGTCAAGCCAAAAATATTCCCGGCGGGCCGCCGCGATGAACGCGTCGCATACGTCGGGTCGGAACATTCTGCCCCGTTCTTCCAAAATCTTTTTCCGGATGCCTTCGGCTTGCCCAAGTATTCCTTTTCCATTGTCCATGAGCACGGCAACGCGGTCCGCGCAATGGATTACATGGCTTTCCAGCAATACCGGCGCGCCTTCTACCGCCTCGCCTCTTCCCCCATTCCAATAATGATGGTGCCGGAGCACGATTTCCGCGATATGTTCTATCGGTTTGAAGAGACGCAACAGCGAATGCCCAACTTCGGCGTGGACGCTGGTTTGGTTTGTTTCAAAAGCCATGGTTTCGATGCGTTCGTCCAGCGACAGCGCCCCGATGTCGTGCACGGCCCCGGCAAGCACCAGGTCTTTTTGGACGTCTTCGTCGAGTCCCATCTCCGCGCCGAGGCACGACGCGATATAGGCCACTTGTTTATGGTGGTTGACAAGCGCAGGGCAAACCAGGTCCGCTGCGTCGGACAGGCAGATCGCCAAATCGAACAGGGTCAACCGTGGTTCTTTGATCATTTTGCTCGGGCGCGCCTTTCCATTTCAGAACCCCAGCTTCTGGTTGACAAAAATCACCTGGGACCGGACCGGCGACGGCCACGCGAGTTTTTCGCCGTTTATGATCAGGACCTTGTTAATTTTACTCCCGGGAAGGCCGTAGGCGACCTTTACACGCTCGGATTCAAGCGGCAAAACGTGTTCCTTGATCCTCTTCATGCCTTCGTCGATGTTCTTGACGAGTTTATTTACGCCCACGACGTAAATCACGTGGTCCGAACCGCCGGCTTCGCCCGCCATCTGGCTCCCGGTCATTGATGCAATAAGAATATGCCCGTCTTCGGTCACCGCGTGGGCGCTGCTTACCGTCCATTCGGGCGCCGCGCCCATGCGTTGCATCTCGCGGTTGTGCTTTGCACGGTCCATTGCATTGAGTTTGTTCTTCATGGAGTCGTATTTGGGCGACCCGTTGATCGCGTCCGCGATGCCGGTTTCTTCAAGGGTCCGGGACGACATGGTCATCACTTCGGCGCCGGACGGAATGATTTCAAGCACCCGCGTCTTCGCTTCGATTGCGGAACTTACCAGCTCCGCGTCGATCCCGTTCTCCTTGAGCGCCGCAATGCTTCGGGCAATGGTGGCCTTCTCCGCCACTGCGTTCCAATTTCCCGTTGATGCCATATAACCCTCCTTCAATGGTGTTTAAGTTTTCAGGTATTGTTTTTTATTTCCTATCCGAATTCGTTATTCATGACTTTTAGTCCATGCCTCTTTTGCGACCTGCAACTCGATCCGGCGGTCGGGCACAAGCCACCAGAGCGCCACGCCAATATATATCCCGTTGGCCGCGAGCGGGATGAAAAATGCGATGGGAATGGCAATCAAATAGAGCGCCACGGAAAGATTGCCCTTCAAATCTTTGCCCATTGCCTTTGCCAGCACGGAGCCGGAGCCGTGCCGGGCGATGATCGTTCGGACAAGGATCCAATACGCCACCGCGGCCATAAGCAGCACTGTTCCGTAAAGCGCGGTGGGGACGGCGGCGAATTCATTTTCGCCCGTCCACCTGGTGACAAAAGGGACAAGCGAAAGCCAGAAGAGCAGGTGTAAATTGGCCCACAGGATGGCGCCGTTTACTTTCTGCGTCACATGAAGCACGTGATGGTGATTGTTCCAGTAGATTCCCACGTAGATAAAACTGAGAACGTAGCACAAAAGCGCCGGGACAACCGGCCGTAAGGCGCCCAGGTCGTGCCCGGAAGGGACCTTGATTTCAAGGACCATGATGGTAATGATAATGGCGATCACGCCATCGCTGAACGCTTCCAGGCGGTTTTTTCCCATGGTGCGATTTCCCCGCTAACCTGCCTAAGGGCAGATAAGTCTCTGTACGCAGGAATTATATACGCGGGACGCCTGCCTGCCGAAGCGGCAGCGCAGGCAGGCGTATATAATTCAGCTACAGAGACTAATCCCATCGTGTCAGAAGTTCGTAGAGCCCTGTGTTAAGGAAAAGGTTTTCCCTGCCCACTTTTTTACCTTTAAGTATCCCGATTTTCTCTAATGTCTTGAGGTATACACTTGCTCTTTGACGCTTTGTCAATCCCTTGGCAACAAGAAAATCTATCTTGCTGTATGGTTGCTCGAATAATAGTTCTATGAGTTCCTTGGAATACATATAGGCAGGTAATTTCTCTCGCGCAAGCGTGAGTGTCTTATCGAATTCATTTCGAATCTCATGTACCTTATTTCGAGTAGATCTTGCTGTCTGTTCAACGGCGTCCAGCATATAAAGAATCCACGGTTCCCATGCACCGCGCTCCGTTACTCTGCGAATGTGGGAATAATATTCCTGTTTGGTGCGGATAATATGGCCACTGAGATAGAGGATTGGAAGTTCAAGTAAACCGCTGAACGTCAGGAAGAGCACATTCATGATTCTGCCCGTGCGTCCATTGCCGTCAGTGAACGGGTGAATAGCTTCAAACTGATAATGCATCAGGGCCATTTTTATGAGAGGGTCCAACCCGGTTGAGTCATCGTGAAGAAAATCCTCCAGATTCTTCAGCTTGTCCCTTATCAGCTGTTCGCCTTCGGGGGGAGTGTAGATTGTTTTACCTGAGACGGTGCCAACTTTCGTGCCAGGGGTTCGGCGGATACCGCTTTGATTCTGTTTGATAATATTAACGATCTCGACAAAAAGATTCGTGGTGAAGACTGGCCGCTTCCGGAGTTTATTGAAACCATGCCAGACTGCTTCTCTATAGTTCAGAACTTCTTTTGTCTGCGGATCAACGTGTTCCGATTTGGCCGTGAAAGCCTTGAAAAGGCGGTCATTAGTTGTCAGAATATTCTCAATTTCGGAACTGGCACGGGCCTCCTGTAGTGTTACTGAATTGACCAAAATTGTCGGGTTCGGCAGTGAATGTACTAAGCCGTTGAGCTCTGCCAGCTGCCGGCCGGCCGAAGCTACTTTTCGGAGAATCGGTTTTGTTTCAATCTCAGTTCCTGGCGGCAAGAAAGGAAGGTCATTATAGGGATTGTCAGCAGAAAAACCTTTCTGGAGATCTGCCATGTCGCACGGCCTTTCATGATAAATATGTTATGTCTAATATAGTTAATATATGCGACACGTACAAGTATCGTGTCGAATCGTGCGACATACAAATTATGACCAAAAATCACCGAAGATAGACGCACATAGATGCCCGCTCAAAGAACCGGGATATCCATCATTCCTTAGCACGTCAGCCGGCAAACATGCGCCATCGCTCCAATATTCTTAGGCAATAACCTTTTCTTTTTTGTTGGGCTGCCCCTTGCCCTTAGTAATTAGGTTTTTCAAACTATTGCTGATATAGGAACCCCAAGCATCGTTGCAGGCATCGAAGCATTCTTGCTTGGAGCTTAGACCTTGGTGGGTAAAGCGGACCTCGGTTTTGCCATCTTTCTGAGAGATGGTAAAAATTACCTTTGTACCGTTCCATTCGGTTTTATCTTCGACAAAGGATAAGTAGCTTTCTGAAATCGTCCAGACGACCTTTTTACTCGGAACGGACTCGGTGATTTTTTGCGTGCTGCGATGGATGTCTCCGTATTGATAAGTGAACTCATCCCCGAGTTTTTCAGTTTTCCCCTCAATCTGTCCTGACCACCACCCCCGAACATTATTGATAGCATCGAAGACCTCAAGGGGGGTCTTATCCACCGTAAAGCTATGGGTCAAGAATTGGTTCTTCATGACTTCCTCCTCTTTTTGGTTTTAGAATTTTAGCCTTTAGCTGAAATCACGACACCTGATTGTGCGAGAAAAGTGCTGCCCACCACTGTCTCGGATCGGCATCTCCATTGATGAAGTACTAATTCAAGGCCGGATCACCGACGTGACGGTTGCAGAATGACACCGATGGAGGCGCCAAACCGGCTATGGAATATTTTGGCTGTTGGCGGTATTTGCTTCCCGTTTGTTTTTGTTTTCTCTCAGTGGCGCGTTTTTTTCACTTTTACATTTTTGCACGTAAAATTCGAACTAGCAATATATCCATAAGCTATTTTGAAACTCGAATAAAATCTAACAGGGAGCAATTTAATATGAACGCAAAAGCTGCGGCACAGCATGTTATCGATGGCCTTCCTAAAAATGTTTCGATGGATGATGTGATCCATGCCCTATATGTCGCTACGAAATTCGACAGAGGAGAACGCGAAATCAGGGATGGAAAGGGAATTTCGGATGATGAAGCAAAATCAAGGATGAAAAAATGGCAAAGGTGATCTGGTCGCCGGGTTCCTTGGATGACATTGATTCTATTGCCAAATATATTTCCAAAGATTCTGTTTACCATGCATCCCTTTTTATCGACAGATTGTTTGAAGCTACTGACCGACTAAAGCAACAGCCGCTTTCGGGTCGAATTATCCCCGAAATCGGTACTACCTCATGCAGAGAAATCATTTACGGATCTTATCGCATTATGTACCGTATTGAAAAGAACAGTATCTGGATTACAAGCGTTATTCATGGCGCCAGGAATTGGAAACTTCCGATTTAATAGGATCGATTTTTCGATTAAGGACTTCCAGAACAAAACAGTTCATTTTTTAAAAATATCGCGCCCCGGTTGGCTTGCGCCTCTTCTACGCTTCGCTCCGAGGTCGCGGGACAATAAAAGAAAATAGTCAAATAGGAAAATAGTCAATTATCCCTAACTAACCTGACTGAGAAACCACAACAATCGCTGCAGTAGTAGTACCTGTAAAGGTAGTCGTTGCCGAAGAGGAGGTAACGGTACCATGCGTTTGACGCATCGAACACCGTAGCACTCCACCAGTCACCGCTGCTACTGCGGCCGAAATAACCATAGTAGTAACGATAACCGCCCGGAAGGGCCGAAAAACCGCTGCCGTTATTCTTTGTCAAGTTGTTGCCGGGGAACCCCACTCCTATATACGCTTGCCAATCCGTCTGAGCTGCCAAAGCCATTGCTATTTTATTATTTGTCGTATCTGTTGTTCCATCATAATTGTATCCATTTATTACCAAATAATTCTGCATTACTTCCCATTCAGAATCGCTAGGAACATGCCATCCTTTTGGTGCAAGTTTTCCTGCGTTTACAACATACCAGTTGTAAAGCGCCCCCCATTTTTTAA
This sequence comes from Chitinivibrionales bacterium, assembly GCA_049684795.1. Classification (GTDB taxonomy): domain Bacteria; phylum Fibrobacterota; class Chitinivibrionia; order Chitinivibrionales; family FEN-1185; genus JBAVGL01. Next base: position 24,160 of record JBAVGL010000334.1, read on the forward strand.
TACTATCAGTATTGGTCATATTGTTGTAATAACAATATGCTGGAATTGTAAGGCCATTGTTCCATATAATATCCCCAGTTCCTGTTGATGTATCTAATAGAATTGCCGTCCCATCATTAAGCCTTGTAACTCTCAAATTCTCCACTGTCCAGATTTGATTTCCAATCCTCACTGTCTGATACACATTTCCATCCAGATCCGTTACCGTCCCGGCACTGGCAATCATCTTTATCTTTAACCCGGTTGTATCGGAAGAATACTGAACGCACCGGTAATTCAAATAACCGGTTTTCGTCGCGGCTATAACGTCATTAATAGGGACCACGGCCTTTTTAGCCAAGCGGTTTGATGCTGGATCTTGAGCGGTTACCCCACTTCCGGAGGACGCTCCGCCGATCGTATTGCCTTTAAGCACCACCTCTCCGTAACCCGATTTCACCTTATACAGATAGACTCCTGCTTTCCTCTGCGGGAGCGCTATAGTGTGGAGGCCCGTTTCCATTGTCTGCCGCACATTTGAAAGCGCCTTGCCATTAAGGTCAAACGTCGCAATCTCCACCGCTGCTCGTTCCCCAATCGCCACAGTCATCAAATTCCCGGTTATTCCCACAGACGGACCGTTCGGCAACATCTTGCCATTGACGGGAAGAATGCCGGTACTTGTGACAAGCGTAAAACTCCCGTCAGCTCCCGTGGTTGCCGTCTGTCCGCCTTTTTCAAGCTGCACGACAGCCCCGGATATTGGCCTAGAACCAGTGTCAGTCACAATCCCGCTGATATTCGCCATACAGAGCGAGACGCCGAACAATCCTGAAAGTAATGCTTTAATAAGGACCATAAAAACCTCCACTTGTTAATTATTTTTAGTAAAATTGATTTCTTTATGATTGATTCTGTATTTTTCCTCCAAGCGCCACTCCTTTCTTTTTGTCTTCAAACGGGTAGCATTGCCGCCAACGTTCCATGCGCTGCCGAAGTTGCCCGATTGCCGACGTGACGCCACGAGCGAAGCGAAGACGGCGTATGCATTTACTAGTATATGCTTTTTATTCTATTCATCTACAATTCTTGTTTTTGGTCCTAACTTACGTGCAGTTTTATAAGGAAGTTTCTTTGTCATAACGATAACGAACACAGAGAAGACGGTTTATCGGTACCTCTTTTGAATCACCTCATATTTCTTTCTGATATTTTCCTTAAACTTATCCGGAATCCCATTCAAATCAAGCACATCCACGGAAAAGGGCAGATTCGATTCTTCAAATGCCGATTTCAGTTTTGCCATCAATTGCCAACCGATTTTATCTTTTCCGACAATGACCAAATCCAGGTCGCTTCCGGCATGGCCATTGCCGTTTGTCCTGCTGCCGTACGCCCACACTTCATGGTCGGGGACCAGCTTGCCCAAAATTGAGGTAATAGCTGAAAGCTGTTTGTCTGTTAGGTCAAGCATTTCCGAATTTCTCCCGCAAAGTCTTTTCTAAAACATGAACATCGTTCAAAAAACCGGGCAGCAATGTCAGCGTATCATGGGCGAAGCCGACCCCGTAATCATGGGCCGTATTATTCCGGTTATCGCGATAAGCGAACCAGCGATCAACCCATGTTTCAACGCCTGACGCAGCAGGTCTTTATATGAAAGTTCATCCACAACGCGGGACGACCCCGTAAACTCCTTGAGGGATTTACGAAGAAGCTTTCCGGAAGTCTCCAAGGCGAGTTCATATCCTTTAACCACGGCATTTCTGTAAACTTCGTAATCAACGCTTTCGGGTGCGGCTTTATCAAGCATCGCCACTGAAGATCCAATGTTAGAACTTGTCGGCTTAAACAATTAGCAGTAAATATCATTCCGGAACTCCAAAAATCTCTCTACGAGAGATTTAGTGGCCGAAGATATCAATTTTGAAATTGTACTTTTAATATAGATTTCGCCGGTTTTCAGGAAAAAAATTGCGACGCCGCCTGGTTGGCGGCAAGGGCCGGTCAAGATGGCTTATGCGGTCGGTTTCCAGGTCGATGATATCGTTGAACGCATTGCCGAAGCCCACGATGCTCATCGCGGCAATCACAAGTGCATAATACCGCGCGAATAGTATAATATTTGACACTATCCCCTTATTTTGTACCTTGATAATTTGCTTCCGTTTGATGAAATTATACTATATTATTTTTTTGAAACAAATCAGATCTTTGCTAATGCAAATTAACTCTTAGATGGATTCTCTCTATTGGAGGGTACGTTATGAATCAAACAATTTATCGCCTTCTCTTAATTCTTCTCTCAACCGGTAGCCTATTCGCCCAGACTACCTTCGGAATTCTTCCTCTTGAGGCGATTGACGTTCAGCCTGCGCAAAGTGATGAGGCGCTTAATAGTCTCTATCAGAATTTCATTGAATCTGGCAGGTATAACGTCGTAACTCGCAAGGAGATTGAGAAGGTTCTTTCCGAACAGGCATTACAGCAATCAGGTGCGGTAGATTCCGGAAAAATAGCTGCGTGCGGAAAATTGCTTGGAATTGAAAAACTCATTTCTGGGAATATTTATCTCATTAATAAAAACTATCAAATGAAAGTCTCAGTTATCGATGTTGCCACGTCGCAAGTTGAGTTTTCAAAGGATTTTCCGGGGAATTTCGGTGTTTCCCCTGCAACAATTGCAAAATGGTGTGTCGGCGCGATCATTAACGAATATCCTTTACTCGGCAAGGTAAAAGGAATGGCCGACGATAAAATCATAATAAATCTCGGTAAAACAAATGGCATTAAATCGGGTGATCGGTTGTTTGTCGCCCGCAAAGAATCCCTGCTTGGCAAGGAAGGCGAAATTTTAATGACGGAATTAAAACGAATTGGCATGCTTTGGGTGGAAAAGACAAATGGGCCGACTTCGCAGGCAAAAGTTATGTTCCTTCAGTCAAAAGACAACCCGATTCGTCAGGGTGATTTTGTTTCACCCGAACCAATACCCAAAAAGGAGACGATAATCTCTTATGCCTCCCCCCTTATTCCCGAAGGGATCAAAGATTCATTATTGCTGGACGATAACATGTCGAAGAATAGCTTTCTCTCAATTATAAACAATACCGGTCCATCATATGCGCATGGTAAATTGCAGTTGAACGCTACGGAGCTTCCACAGGGTAATGTCCACGCATATTGCAGTTATCCTTTAAGCATTTTCGGGTCACTTCAGAATTGTGTTATAGAAGGTGAATTCCAGTTTCAGAAAATAAAAGCCTTATGGAACATTTTCAGTATTCGATTCCGTTCGAACGGTGATTATGAATTTGAAACGGGATATACCCTAGTTATTAACCAGCAAGGATACTTTAGCATAAAACGCCTGCAACGCGGAACTTGTACTATTATTGTACCTTATCAGAACACCCAGATTTTCCTGCTTGAAGGAAAAACAAACAATTTCAAAATAGTCGCAGTGGATTCTCGATTCGATATCTACCTCAATGGCAAATTTCTTGTAGGATTTGAAGACGAGTATTTCTATAAAGGAAACGTGGGGTTTATGGTCGAAAAAGACGGATATGTAACAGTTGACAATGTAAAGATATGGAACGTCGCGAAGGGGAGAAAGTAGCAGCTTTGCTGCCTAGCCGGCAACAAGGGCTACAAGCCCGGCAAGTATTTCGAACTTGATGAGATGGGATTTCCCTTTAGATCAGAAAAATCTTCTATACCCTAAAAACAAAACGATTGAACGGTTATATGCTTGGCCGCTCGGGCCGGCGGTAACGATGTTCCGCAGACCGTATTCATAATTGCAGGCGACGAAAAAACCGTTGATTCCCAAACGATAGCCGTATTCCGCTCCGGCAAGAAATGACAAATCCGAACCGCTGATCGCAACACCCGGGACGGCTTGGGTGCTGCCGTCGCTTGAATAATAATATCCGGTGGCCTCCGCATTCTGGTTATCGATGTACCACGCGTTTTCCTGTTCCATTAATACCGAGATCACCGGCCCCAGCCGGATGTTCGCCCACTGATTGCGGAAAGTGTACCCGATTTTGAAATTTATCGGAATGCTTAGATAATAAAGATCGATGTTTGATTTAAAATCGTGGACGGCGGGATCTCCGCTGAATTGCACCTGCGTTTCGGACGTGTACTGGCCTTTTTTTGCTTCATAATCAAGTCCCGTTACAAGCGAGAAAAAGCTTGAAAGCTTGAAATCGGTTTCCAGCGCCCAGTTGTAACCGATGTTCGGTCTTACTTCGGACGTTGGGGCAAAAAAGTAATGCAGGTCATTATCGGAAGAAATTGTGTTGTATCCCATTCCTAAAAGGACGCTGAGCGAAAAAGGATGTTCCGGTTCCGCCTGGCACGGCTGCGTCTGAAAAACCAGCGCAAACGCGCACAACGATATGCAAACTGTTAAGCGTATGGAATTCACAGACGATCTCCTTGGAAAAGGATGAAATTCTTCTGAAAGTTGTCTCCTTCGATTCGCGCGCAAAATAGCCGCGAAAAACGGTCCGCAAGCAGTTGTTTGACCGGGACCCGGTACCTTCCGCCGGCGCCGAAGCCCGCGATTTTAATTTTAAGGAGGCAACGACCCGCCATGTCAACGATCGTCAGGGTGCAATGATTGCCGACGACCGGCAGGTTCAAAATCAGATAGCCGTCAACCATATGAAAAGAAAACCGCGACGGCAGGTCCATTGCCGAAACGGGGTTTTTGGCAACGGCGAGGGGCATCGTTATTTGGCCGTTTGTCAAATAGGCGATTGACTTGCCGGGGCTTGAGACGGTGTCCTTTGTTGACGCGCGCATCCCGAACGCCTTGGTGATGATGCCGTATACCCCGCCGATGTTTTCCTCCTGATCGTCGGAGAGCCGGTTCGGGTCCCCGGCCCAGATTTTTACCGTCCCGGAATCCAGGATTACCCTGTTAATTGACGGTAAAGAAACGGCGGACGCCGTTTTCTGGCCGTTTCCGTTATACCCCGTCCATTCGAACAGCGTGTCCCACGGCGCCTGGGATTTCGCGCTCAGGGCCAGGGTGTTGTTCGATTCCGGCGCGAGCGGAAATGTATAGTTTTCCGTTCCATGGTTGATTCGGAGCGACACGGATTTCGGTTCGAACGCGGGGAAAAAATATCCCGCGTAATATTCAAGGTTCTGCGTTTGCGCGGAAGGAATCGCTTGACTGAAATCAACTCCTTGCCATTGCGCCGAGCCGGCGTCGCACGTGGTGTTTTTCAGCAGGGAGTCAAGGTCCGCCTTGGTGACGCTTATGGAGGCGTCTTTAATGGGACCGGCCGAAACGATGATCAAGTGGTGCAAGACCCCGTTATTTGAGCTGTAAAGACCGACGGACAGGGAAATGCCGTGCAAAAGTTCCTGCCGGGAACTGTCCGTTGCAGTTGACGCTTGCACTTGCTGCGGCGCCCAATCCGGCCTGGTATAATCGCCTGCATTCGCGCCGGTGAGAAAATAGGTCGGGTTAAATTGGGCCAGGTATGCTTGAAGCCGGACAAACTGCGTGTCATTTTTTGATGAAAGCGGGAATACTTTCGGCGCTTTATTCTGGACGCTGTGGACCAGTCCCGCTTTCTGCCCCCTCGAAGTCAACAGCGAAACGACCTGGCCGATTGACTGGGCCTCGGAAACGGCGGCTTGTCCGTACACGGAAAGAACCCGGGACTGGTTGGCGGTCTGTGTAAACGTTTGCGGCGAGTTCCAGCGCCAGAGAAAAATGGTCTCCATGGGCTGGGACAGTTCGCCGATCACGGTGTCCGGTATCAAGGTGTTCAACAGCAGATAATTGCCTTTCCAGGCGCCGCTCGCAAATGTGGTCAGCTGGACCACCGAAGCCTGCGCGGTATCGCCGGTAAGAACAAAGGAATTTTGATAGGGGATCATATTTGTTGACGTATCGGACAGCGTCAGGGACGGCAGGTTGCCGGACAATATATACTTTTGAGCGTTTGTCGCGTTTACCGTCAGTTTGATGTACGCCGGGTTTTGACCGCCTTCGTCAAAAAGAACGGGGACCCGGTATTGGGCCGTGCCGGGACCCGAATTCGCCATGAGATACCGGATGCGGACGTGCTTTGTTTCCCCAAGCGCAACATTCGTTATTTTTACCTGGTAATCGGTGGATGACAGCTGCGTGACCGAGCAAACGTCGTTTTTACTTCCCGCCGCTATCATTTGCGAGTCGGGATATACCGTTTGATTTGAATAAACCGCCGGATAAAGCTCCGCCTGATACGCCGTCGTATTGTTCCATATCATCAATCCGCCAATGACGGATCGGGGAGGCAGGGAAATGGAGCCTTGAAAAAAATACAGGTCAATCAAATCGTCATAATACGTTTGGGTGAATTCGCCGCTGATCCAAGCGTCCTCCACCACGTCGATATACGAACCTTTTGGCGTGATCGTAATTTCCGAGGTTTCCAATTGGGAGCCGCCGACGTCCACCGCGTTCAATACGGTGTCCTCCGTCTGGACGGTATCCGCCGTTTGACCGGTAATATTCATTTGATACGAATAAAAATCAAGGGAACAAAAACCGGCGATGGGACTGAGCAGCAGCGTTCCACCGATCATGACAATTGCCCATTGTTTCATAGATACCCGCCTTTCCATATTATTTAAACAGGTTTGTTCCTGTTTTGAAATTAATATAGACTTTTTAAACGGATACCGCAACAGGCATTTTAAAAAAGTGCTCTCTGCCAGAAAACACCTTAAAACCGAATTGTTTCACTTGAAAAACAGCGCGATGCCCGCTGGTTCAAGCTCGAAGGACGATGGCTTTTTGTCTTTCCCGGATGCTTCGGAAAACGGCAGCATGACGGTTGCATAAGCGCCCAGTTCCGGCGGGCATTCCTCGGAAGAAACGCGCCGCGCGGAATACTTGTTCTTGTTGACGCACACCATGACCGATTCTTTTTCGTCTTCGGTCCATTTTTCCATGAAAAGCACGTCGCGGTCGTAGGACGACAGCACTTTCCATATGCCTTCTTCGCAGAAAACCGCGGTCTGCTTTTTCAAGGTATTGATCGCGGAGATCCACTTTGTCAAATCCCATTGCGGCTGTTCGAGATCCTTAAGCGAGCCTTTGACAACGTCGGTCTTGATTTTCGCGCCATACTCATAGCCCATGGGAATGAGCACGCCCGCGGAAAAAACCGCGCTGAAACAATACCGCGATTTCTGCACGTTGATGGTGCCGGGGTCTTCGCTCGCGAGCCGGACCGTGTCGTGCGATTCCGGGAAACTGACGGACGGAGCGATGCGCTTGTTGTGTTCGTGCTGTTCGATGCACCAGGGCTGGTCGAAGTTCCAGTACTTGGAGGAATTATACAGGTATTCGAACCCCGTGTTATGGAGCCGGTCGATTTCATCGAGCCTGCACCCCAGCGTTTCGGCGAGGAACATTGTGCGGGGAAAACGCTTTTTCGCCGACGAAATGAGGAACGTCCAGAGGTCGGCCGGCACCTGATAGGCCGCGTCGCAGCGGAAGCCCGATATGCCCATGGCCTGGAAAAAGGCGATGAGCTTGTCCCAGTAATCATACAAGCCCTTCTTGTCCCTGCTGTCCCTGTTGTCAATTTCGGCGAGGTCGCCCCAGATGGTGACGTTGTCGGCGTTTGCCGGGTCAATCGCGCGCGGGCACCAGAGTTTGCCGTCGGGGCCGCGCTTGTACCAGAGCGGGTTTGTTTTGACGAGCACAGCATCGAACGCCGTGTGATTGATGACCAGGTCCATCATGACATTGCATCCGGCGTTCGCGCACGCGGCGATGAATTTTTTAAGCGGCCGCCAGTCGGAAAGGTCCTGCCCCTGCTTCAGGAAAAGCGGGTTTATCTGATAATAATTTTTGATCGCGTACAGGCTCCCGGAATATCCCGTTAAATGAAAAGGATTGACGTATATCCAGTTAAAACCCATGTCCGCCGCGTGGACGGCCGCCGGGGCCCAATCGTCGATCGTGGGAAAATACCGGGGAAAAAGGTTGAAAATTACCGGCGGGTCTCGATGTTGTGAAGAAGAAGTCAAAGCTCACCTCCAAGGACGATGTTGTCGATCAAACGGGTCCCGGACTCTTTTGACCGCACGGCGATTGCCATGAGCGCGGGGCCGGTTAAGGTTTCCAGGGGTTTAAGCGTCGTCGTGTCGACGATCTCGATATATTCCGGGGAAAAAAGCGTGGCGTGCCTGAAAACCGATTCGATGGTTTCCGTAAGGCGCCGGGCCGACCGCTCTCCCGCGCCGAAGCCTTCCGACGCCGCGGATAAGCCTTTGTAAATCAACGGGGCCTGCGAACGCTCCCCGGCCGTGAGGTAGACGTTCCGGGAACTCATGGCAAGCCCGTCGGGTTCCCTGACTACGGGCGCGCATACGATTTTGGTCGACAGGTTAAGGTCCGTTGCCATGCGCTTTATCACCACGACCTGCTGCGCGTCTTTCTGGCCGAACACCGCGACGTGCGGCGAAACGATGTTAAGTAACTTTAGAACGATTGTCGCGACCCCTTGAAAATGTCCGGGCCGGGCGGCCCCGCAGAGCGTGTCCGTTACGCGCCGGACGTCGACGTAGGTGGCGTAATCCGCGGGATACATGTCCGTTTGTGAAGGCGCGAATACCGCGTCGCACCCGGCCGCCTTAGCCTTTTCGCAGTCGGCCCCGAACGGCCGCGGGTACTTTTGGAAATCTTCCGCCGGGCCGAACTGGATGGGATTGACAAAGATGCTCACGACGCACATATCACAGGATTGGCGGGCCATACGGATGAGCGACAGGTGCCCGTCGTGCAAAGCGCCCATGGTAGGAACGAATCCGATGGTCGCGCCGTTTTTCCCGTACGTCGCGCACAGGTTTTTCATTGCATCGGGGCGCCGGACGATTTTCATTGTTTGCCGGTGTTTCCGTGGTTCCTGGTTTTTTTTACAATTTTGGAATATTCGGCGGTGCCGAGCGGCTGGTAAAAGTTGCTGCCCGGCTTCATGTCGAGGATCTGCTCGATCACCTCTTCCCGATCGTCCGCGTTTGCGACGAAATCGATGCTGCTTGTGTTGATGATCAGGAGCGGGGAAGCCGTAAAGTGAAAAAAGAAATTGTTATACGCCTGGTTGAGCGCGTCGATATAGTCAAAATCCATGTTGAATTCATAAGGCCTTCCCCGTTTTTCGATCCGTTTGAGAAGCATGTCGGTGGAGGCCTGAAGATACACGACGTAATCGAGCCTGGGAATGTCCTTTTCGAGAATGGCCGCTACCGTGTTGTACAGCGCGAATTCGTTTTCGTCGAGATTGACGCTGGCGAATATCTTGTCCTTTGCAAAAAGATAATCGGTCATGGTCATTTCGTGGAACAGGTCCTGCTGGAAGAGCGATTCGGAAAGCTGCTTGTAGCGCGACACCAGGAACCAGAGCTGGGTCTGGAAAGCATACCTCGAACGGTTTTTATAGAATTTAGGGAGAAAGGGATTGTCTTCGGCTTCTTCAAGCACCAGACGGGCGTTGCAGTGTTCGGCAAGGACCTTGCACAGCTCGGTTTTCCCGGCGCCGATGACCCCCTCTATGGCAAGAGTGCGGACATGGGCCGGTATCTTGTTCGATTTTTCAGCCATGAACTCCCCGGGCCGCAATCAATCAAGAAAGGTAATTTTTTGCCCTAGTATCGCCACGCCGGCCGCCGCGAAATGTTCTTTAAGGCGCTTGTCAGATCCCGGAAGAACGAAATCCGGCATGATTTCGGCCGCGCCTTCAAGGCAGAACCTGCGCCGCAGAAAGGACGGGTGCGGTATGACGAAGTCTTTTTCCCGTATAATCAAGTCCCCGAAAACCAATATATCGATGTCTGCCGTCCGCGGGGCGTGAAAGCCGGCCCGGACGCGACCGAGTCGCGATTCAACCGCCTGGCATTTGTCAAGAAGCTCGCGGGGCGTCCCTTCAAACGATCCCGCAACGATGCGGTTGATATACCACTCCTGCTTCTCGGCCGTTTCAACGGGCTCGGTTTCCATCAATCGCGATTGCAGCACCGGCGGTTTGAGGATGCGCGCCATTTCACGGACCATGGTTTCCACATACTGTTTTTTCAAACCCGCATTGCTGCCGAGACTGAGGAGCACCCGCGCCATGAAAACAAAAATAACTTATCGAGGTAAAGCAAAAGTAAAAATAGTTCCAACTGCGTTTCTAACCCACAAGGTGGATAAGTCTCTGTACGCAGGAATTATATACGCGCGACGCGTATATAATTCAGCTACAGAGACTAACGCGGGTCGGCCCTGAAAGGCATCGTGACCACTTCTCCGAAACTTTCCAATTGGCCCCGTAGGTCTTTTTTCCCGCCCACGGCCACCACGGCGAAATGCCTTGAAGACAAATGTTTCTTGATGGCCTCATCGACCATATTCTTGTCGATCGCCGCGATCACCTCGTCAAAGCGCTCTATGTACGCATTGTCCCTGCCATACAGCCGCAACCAGAGCAGTTTTTCCGTGATATTCCCGATCCCTTCAAGTTGAAACGCCATATTGCCGATTGCAAATTGCTTTGCCTTCGCAAGTTCGTCGTCGGTCACCCCCTGCGACGCAAAATGGCGATACACGGAAAAAATCGTGGTGAGCACTTCCGCGGTCTGCGCGCTGAGAGTGGCGGTTGAAACCATGAAAATACCGCAATTCCGGTTGCAGGAAATCTGTGAACTGATGCCATAGGTCTTGCCTTTGCTCGACCTGATGCTGGCCATGAGACGCGATGAAAAATTGCCTCCGCCCAGAATATAATTCGCCAATGCCAACGCGTTACGGTCGGCGTCTATCTCGCCCGGCGCGGGGTGGCCCAGCATGAAATACGTCTGGGAAATATCGGGCTTATCGATCAACCGTATCGCGGTTTTATTCATTGGCGCAAGCGCCTCCGCGACGCAGGCGGCCTTCGGGGGCGGGTTTAGCCAGGTTGAAAAAAGCGCTCGCCAGCGCTTGACGGCCTCGGCCATGTCAAAATCGCCCGCGACGACCAGAACGCTTCCCGCGGGGGAAAAATGGTCGGCGTAGAACTTCCGGACATGCGGCAGGCCGATGCGTTTAATTGACATAATGGTGTGCAACCTGCCCGCAGGATGGGCGCCGCCGCACAGCAGGGAGTAGAAATGCCTGTTTGCCAGGGCGTTTGGGTCGGAGAATTCGGCCTGAAGCGCCGTGGTCATTTCGCGCTTGAGCCGCGACAGTTCATCTTTTTCAAACCGTGGAGAACACAGCATTTCCCAGAAAAGTTGCACCATGGGATCGGCCGCCTTCGAGAGCATTTTGCACCCGAGGACTATTTGTTCGTCGCCCGTGTCGCCAAAAAACGACGCCCCCGTCTGCTCGAGCTTCTGGGAGAATTCTTCGGGGGTAAGCGATTGCGTGCCCTTCTGCATGAGATTGACCGTCAGCTCGGCCGTTCCCTCGAGCGACGCCGGATCTGAAAATTCGCCGGCCGGAATCTGGAGCGCCACGGTCACGCCGTGCTGTTCCGTATCGGGCGCCCAGATGACCTGCAAACCGTTCGCAAGGCGCTCTTCGGTCATTGATGGAAATTTATACATGCTTCGTTCTCAATTCTTTTTTGCAAATACCCTCCGGAACATACCGGCGAAATAATAGAGCGGCTTGATCTTTTTCGGCTGCAGATACAGGGTGTATCGCGACGGTTCGTTCCAGAACTTTCTTGCCGTATCGATCAATACTTCTTTGTCAAGGCCTTCGAGGGCGTCCAGGCGCTTGACCCAGAGCCTGAAATCGCCTTCAACGGTCTCCGAATAACCCAACCGCTGGCAGATTTGATCGGCCGAGTACAATTCAAACACCCTGTTTGTCAATGTAGAGTTCTTGACTTTTTCCATTTCCTGGGTCGTGACGCCATGGTCTTTGACGGATTCGATTTGTTCAACGATGGCGTTTTCCACCCGTTGTACCGATACATCGGGAGTGAAGACCGCCAGAAAAAGGGACATGCCCGACCATTTAAGGCACTGGTTTATTCCCCCCACCATGACGGCCGCCGACCGGCGCCGCACTATTTCCCTGTGCATCCTGCTCGTTTCACCCTGCGAAATAATGAGCTGCAGTATCTCCAGGCGCAGGGCGTCGATGTTTGACGACGCCGGGGCGGGATAGCCGACGAGAAGAAAGGGAACGTCAAATTCAACCCGCCGCCGCAACCAGGTTTTCTCGTGCGACACGGTCGCCGGCGCCTCCTTATCAGTTGGCGCGCCTGCCTGGTTATTGGGAATGGCGCCCAGTGTTTTTATTACACTGTCCATCACCTCATTGCCGCTTTTAAAGTCTCCCACGATAACGGCCACGGCATTGCCGGGCGTGTACCATGTGCGATAGTATTCAAGGCAGTTGTCAACGGTTATGGACTTTATGTCGTCAAGAGTGCCCAGCGGGCTGATGGAATACGGATGGTTTTTATAGAAGACCGTCCTGAATTCCAGCAATGCTTTTGTCAGCGGCTGGTTCATGTTCCCCTGGAATTCTTCGATGATCACGTTACGCTCGGTGTCAAGGATTTCCTGCGTTATGGCAAGACTGCGCATGCGGTCGGCCTCAAGGGCCAGCACCATGTCAAGATATTCAGCGGGAACGCTGTTGAGATACGCGGTGACATCCTCGGCTGTAAACGCGTTGCAATGGCCGCCGACGTCATTGATGCGACGCGCGTGTTCCTCGGGCCCGAAATTTTTTGATCCGCGAAACATCATGTGTTCAAAAAAATGCGAGATACCCCGGATGCCGTCATGTTCATTCGCGCTGCCCGTTTTATACCATATCTGGGCGGAAATGATCGGGGCCCCGTTTTTTTTCAGACAGATAACCTTGAGCCCATTTTCAAGGATTGTTTCGGAAACCGCGGCCAGCAGATTTTCAGGTTCCATGGTGTATAATCTACATATCCAATTCATGGTGAACGGTTTTTTCAAAAACGTCGGAAATATGCAAAAGAAGTTCCCGCCCAAATTGAGCGTTAAATTTGTGAGCAATCGATGAAGTTTGCGCATCGGGAAACAATTTCCTGAATTTCTCGGGGTCTCTGCCTGTTTTTTGCCATTTTTGAAAAGTTTTCTGATCCGTAATGGCGCCATGCTTTTTTTGAGCGTCCGGCTGTCGGACAAAAGAGGCGTCCAAATACGATGCCATTGATAAAATCCCGTATTCACTGCGGCTATATTCAATTCCGGGGCAAGCGGCGGCAATGAAAGAACGCACCTCGGACATATGGTGCCAATTGAGAACACAGAACCTTGTTTCTGGATTGCGGGCGAATATCCATTGCGTGGCCTCTTTAACCATGCAACTATTATCGGAACCGCCGTCTATAATAATAAAAGTGCGGATATGCTGGCATCTCCATGATTTCAAGAGGTCAATCAGCAAGGAAGTCAGCGTTTTAGCGGAAAGCACGCCGCATCCATCAAATGCCCTGTAGGCAATTGAATATCCGAACGGGACCACGGGCGACAGCAATATTTTCTTTTTTTCCGATAGTTTGTTTGCAAGAGCAAAGCATGAAAGCGCCGATGCCCCCATCGTTCCATGCTTGGAGCATGGTTCAGTCGGACCGATGGGTAAGATAATCGCGGGAGTGACGCTTATTACATCGTGAATTTCACCCCAGGTCATTTTTGCGCTGTAAAACGGCGAATGCGATACGTTAACCATAGGCATCATTCTAAAATTTGTGTGCGCTTATAATGGAATCAGATCACTGGACCCTTTTGGCGGATGTCATTGGAAGGACAGAGAAAATCGGAGTGATAGGATTTGAACCTACGACACCTGCGACCCGAACGCAGTGCGCTACCAGGCTGCGCTACACTCCGAATAATCTCATCAATTTAAAAACGCGCACAGAACAAAAATGTCCATTTATTTCAGGCAGTACCTATAATCAACCGTTAAAAATACCTTTTAAATGCGTCTATCGCAAGGACAATAAGCGGCACGGATGATAATAATGTATATTTGAAACGGCGGGTTCTTATGAAAACCTTCGGTAAAATGGCTTGGCTTTTTGTTTCCCTGATCGCCGCGCTGTCCTCCGGGATCGTCATCGGCCTGTTGCATCCTTCCGAAAAAGTAAACGCTCTGTGGATAGTCATCGCCGCGGCCTGTTTTTACGCCATTTCCTACAGGTTTTACGCCGCATTCATTGCATCGAAAATCCTGGCCCTTGACGCTCGGCGCCTGACCCCCGCGATGCGCCTGAATGACGGAATCGACTACGATCCCACGAACAAATGGGTGCTGTTCGGCCATCATTTTGCGGCAATCGCGGGCGCCGGACCGCTCATAGGACCGATGCTCGCCGCGCAGTTCGGCTACGTGCCCGGCTTTTTGTGGATACTCATCGGGGCCGCCCTTGCCGGCGCGGTCCACGACATGGTCATGCTCACGGCCTCGGTTCGCAGAAACGGCAGGTCGCTCGCGCAGATCGCCAGGGACGAAATCGGACCCGTGGGCGGATTCGCGGCTTCCCTCGCGATCATTTTCATTATCATCGTGGCGCTCGCGGGCCTCGGACTTGCGGTTGTCAATGCCATCAAGAACAGCCCGTGGGGCGCTTACACGATCGGCCTGACAATCCCTATCGCGCTCCTCATGGGGTTTTACCTGCGTTTTCTGCGGCCCGGCAAGGTCGGCGAGGTGAGCGTTATCGGCGTCATCCTGCTTCTGTGCGCCGTCGGCTCCGGACATTTCATCCCCGGATCTTTTCTCGGTCCCGTCTTCAGCCTTTCGGAAAAAAAAGTGGTCTGGGCACTGGCTATGTACGGTTTTATCGCGTCTATCCTTCCGGTATGGATGCTCTTGTGTCCGCGTGATTACCTTTCAACCTACATGAAAATCGGCACTATCGGCCTGCTTGCCATCGGCGTCATGATCATGCACCCCGTGCTGCAGATGCCCGCCATAACGCAATTCGCGCACGGCGGCGGTCCGATCATTCCCGGCCATCTTTTTCCGTTCATGTTCATTACCATCGCCTGCGGCGCGATTTCGGGATTTCATTCGCTCATCGCGTCGGGCACGACCCCGAAAATGATCATGTCGGAAAATCAAATTCCCGCCATCGGGTTCGGCGCCATGCTTACCGAGGGATTCGTATCGATGATGGCGCTCATCGCCGCGACGATATTGGTCCCCGGCGATTACTTCGCTATAAATTCCAAGCTTTCGCTCGACGCCATCGCGGCGCTGGGTTTCCCGTCCGACAAGATCAGGGAGCTTTCCGCGCTGGTCGGGATCAACGTGCAGGGCAGGCCCGGGGGCGCCGTTTCGCTGGCCGTGGGGATGTCTTCGATCCTGTCGCATATTCCCGGAATGAAAGGCCTCATGCCGTACTGGTATAATTTCGCGCTCATGTTCGAAGCGCTCTTTATCCTCACCACGGTCGACGCGGGAACGCGGGTGGCCCGTTTCCTGATCCAGGAGCTCGGCGGACGGGTATACAAACCCCTGGCGCGAACGCGCTGGGCGCCGGGCATCATCATCACGAGCCTTGTGGTCGTTTTCGCATGGGGGTATCTGATCTATTCCGGGAGCGTTTCGAGCATCTGGCCCATGTTCGGCGTGTCGAACCAGCTGCTCGCCGCAATCGCCCTTGGCGTCGGCACCACGCTGATCATCAAGGACGGCAAGCTGAAATATGCCTGGGTGACCTTCGTTCCCATGGCGTTTATGTTTACAACGACCTTCGTGGCCGCGTGGCAGCTTATGCGCATCTTCCGGGCCAGCGCGCTCAAGGCGGCCACCGCAGCGGCGCGGTTCAATTTCAATTTAGACGCCGCGCTCGTGCTGCTCATGGCCGTGCTGGCCGTGATCTCTCTGGCCGACATGCTTTACAAGTGGTATGGGTTCATATCCGGGACGCGCGAAATCACGTCGAGCGAGGTCGTGGAGTATTCCGCAACGTAGAACGACCCGCTCCGCAATCCGCTCTTATCTGTTCACGAAAAATACAATCAGTGCAAATATACCAATGAGGCCCGCTACAATTGCCATTGCCAATCCCCGAGATAGTTTAATGTCTGTGGTGTTCTTTGGTGGAAAGTATTCTTTTATATATTGTCGGGCCGCTTCGAGGTCTTTTTCTTCAACGAAAATCTTTGATCCTTTCGGAAGACCTTTGGGGCGGGGGCTTACCATCTCGTAGACGTCGCATTCAACGCCCTTTGATTTAAGGTACAGCTCAACCAGGTGCAATTGTATTAAATTATTCGTTTGGTAAACGAGTAATTTCCCTTTTTCATTTCTTACCATATTTCTTCCGCTTCTTCATCGATGCTCAGACTTACTGAAACCGCTAATTCAATAAATTTAAACTTAAGGGGACCTCTAAAAATTAGCTTTTTTAAAAACCGGACACTGAGCCTGTCGAAGTGACAGGCCAAATTTGCATGAAAATAAAGGTTCACTTCGACAGGCTCAGTGAACGGTGTTGTTTCCGTGAATAATTAAAGGTGCCCTTAATATTAGTCCGCAAGGTCTATTCACTTTCTCATGCAATATATAAATTCCGGCAATTTGAAATAAAATGACTTTTTTTACGGCCAATTCCCGCTTGACACCCGTCTTTGGTTTATCCTATTTTGAAATAAGGCCGAGGTAAATATTTATTTTAAGACGAAAGGAAAACTATGGCAGAGTTTCCAGTTAATCCGGACCGTTTCGATCCTTATAAAAATTTCAACTTCAGGCTTAAATGGGACGGTCGTTACGTTGCCGGAATCAGCAGGTTCAGCGGCCTGAAACGCACCACCGAAGTGGTTTGCCATCGAGAAGGCGGCGATCCGAGCACCAGCCGCAAATCTCCCGGTCGTACCGAGTATGAAGCGATCACCTTGGAACGCGGCGTGACGCAGGACCTTGAGTTTGAAAAATGGGCCAACAAGGTTTTCCAGCTCGGGGCCGGATTGGGGTCGGAAGTTTCGCTCAAGGACTTCCGCAAAGACATCATCCTTGATTTTTACAACGAAGCCGGCCAGTTGGTGATGAGTTATAAAATTTACCGGTGCTGGGTTTCGGAATATCAGGTGCTTCCCGACCTTGACGCCAATTCCACCGCCGTTGGCATCGAGCACATTAAAATCGAAAACGAAGGCTGGGAACGCGATCCGAATGTGACGGAGCCTGTCGAGCCTTCCTTGGAGAAACAAAAGCAGAAGAAGCTTTAGGCGGGTTCGAATTATCCAGCCTGATAGCCCGTGGAATTTATTTTGTTCAAATTGACGTACGCCTTATTGAAAGATTTGATGAATAATGACATTAAGGCTGTCGCTCAATTGCGCCGCCCCATTTTCACAGAGATGGCTTTCGTCAAAAAAGTCATCGATGCCGTAGGGATGATTGCCATCGTTATGCGCATCATAAAAATGGAAATATTGGTTGTTGTTTGCCAGCGACTTTATCTGGCCGAAAATTGCGTGCGCGGTATTTTGTGAGGGCCCATAAGAACTATAATAAGCCTGCTGCGCATAGTTCGGATTCATGGGAAAATTGACAATAAGTAAATGGATGCCTCGCGCCGTCACTTCCCCGACCAATGAGCGTATGGTTGCGAAATTAATTTTATACATCGCATCGGAAGTGTCCCAGGTGAGCGCGTCCGAGGTTGGTGCAATGACCGTGCCCCATCCCATGCAGGGAAAATGTCTGTAGCCAAAAGTGTCGACTGTGGAGATCTGGACCGGATTAGGGGCCGATGCCATTGATTGTTCAAAATTGGAAGGAAGCCCGGCCCGCCAGAAATTATGGCTGTTGTCGTAATTATAGCCTTTGCTTTGCCCGATTCCTTCATCCCAGAAAATGTCCCCATCGGCATTTCGATTGAACGTACCGATAATAATACTTAAGATGATCATTTTCGTTTTCGGACATTGTGTCAGGACATAATCCCGGATCAGGGTCGTTGAACCCTTCAAATCACCGCCGCCGAATGCCATGTTATAAGTGGTATATCCTGAAAAATGGGCCGGGTTGACGCCGTCGGATGGACGTGAATCCCCGACGACGACGATTTCAAGATCATTATGTTTTTGCCAGAAAGTGCTGAGCTGGGACGAGGCCAGCGCCTGCGGATCGTTTATAGGAGGGTCATCATAATGGCCCAGACTGTCGAGCGATAGATTCTGCGCGGAAGGAGGCACTCCCGCTATCCAAAGGAATGGATTGGCGAGAATAACGCCCTGGGCAAGTTTCGTGGCGGCATTGGCCTGAAGGTCCAATAAGTAAACCGCATGCGTGTTTCCCGTCGCGTCGGTGCCGCAGGCAACGGCAAATTTCGGAGAGCTTGACCATTCAGGAAAGTCCCACGATTGCTCTCCGGAAGGGCATTTGTACCACGAAAGGACGTTGCCCGAATATTCGGCCATGAAAATATATTCATGGATGCCGTAACCGCTCCCGATCAGCGTGCTCTGCTGGGAGCCGAAATCAAGAAATAAACAGCGGTCGAAATTGGCCGTGTCGGGAGTGATCGAGGCGTTGCAGACCTGCGAAGGATCGCCCGCATCCTTGCCGTTATAGGGATAAACGAATAATTTCCGGTCGGCGTGGTTGACAAGATCGCGCATGACGAGGCCCTTATAGCTTGTTACGATAAATTGTCCGCTTACGGACCTGCCATCGTGAAAACTGCCGTCGGTCGTAAGCGCCCGGGGAACGCCGACAGGGTTTTTCCCTGTCATTTTTATCATGCTTGTCTGCGTTGATGGCCAAATTCCCGACGTATTGTCGATTGAAGAATTGGTGTAAATGAGGTATGTGTCCTTGACCGCCAGATCCACCCACCAACGAGGGACATATGCGCTGTCGCAGGGGATTTTAACGGGAGCGGTTGACAGGGAATCAAGGCTTCTAACATACGCGCTGGCCGCGCTGCTTAGCCCCTCATCGTCGCGGGTTGAATAAGCGACATATTTCCCGTTCGGAGAGATGGTCGGAACATACACGTTATTAACGTCATCGAACGAATGGACATAGGGGAAACTTTTGGAGAAGTCGATATAACATAACGTGCGGACGTTGTTCGTTATATTTATGAAAACAAGCCTGGCCTGCGAAGTCCCGGCAACGGGCTGAAGGTCCGCGAGAGCGCAATCCACTGAATTTAAGGTTAACGCAATGGTGTCCGAGCTCATAAACGTCCCGTTTGGAATGGCGCCCCTGGCGCATCGGAACCCAACGTATTCAGCGGTTGAAGAAAGCGTCGTTGGATAGGTTGCGGAACGCCGGGAAGGACGCAGGGAATAAAAATCATGCCGGAATGACCCCCCTTTTATGATTTTCTCAAATGCATCATCGGGTTCCGCGCCCCCTAATGGGTTGATAACGGCCATGGCGCAATGGGGGGCCTTCCAATCATTGGTCCAATCATATACGTTCCCCGCCATATCATAAAGGCCGAATTTATTTGGAGACAGCGTTCCAACCGGATGCGTGTGGTTCGATGAATTGATGCCATACCACGCATAAGATTGCGCCTCGGCGCTGTCTTTTAAATGAGGGAAAGGAATATTGGAGGTCCCTTCACGCGCTGCAAACTCCCACTCCGCCTCCGTGGGAAGCCTGAACCCGTTTCGATCGTAGTGGATTTGTACGCCCGCAAGCGCATAGACGCTCCCATTTTGCCGGTTCGGCGAGCCGAAATAATCGTATACCGTATCAAGCCCGTTCTTTTTGCTCTTTTCATTGCAAAAGAGGATTGCGTCGAACCAGCTTACATAATACACCGGGTATTGGTCGCCGGTTCCATACGCGCTTGTGTCCGAAACAGGTCGCATGCCGGTGATGTCAAAGTATTCCCTCTGGGTCACGTCCGTGGTATCAAGGCAAAAATCATAGGAAAGTTCGACGTTCATTACCGGCTTTTCGTCGGATAGGGCCAGGGAGTCGTTTGCTCCCTGAAGAAAACTTTTCCCGGCCACGGCAAGTTTATGCATACCGGGAAAAACAAGGTCGGTTTCGTTTGGTTTAACTGGAATTTTCGGGGAACATTGAAACAACAATAAAAGACCGATAAAAAAAACGGCAACCCCCCGCGTGTTTTCGAGACCCATAAAATAACTCCCTATTGTTGCCCTGCGCTGGCGATCATATCGCCTATAATATTTTCTTACAGTCAATGAAAAAAATATAGCATTACACGCTCAGGCAAGCAACGGGCAGTTTAAGAAACCGTTTCCCTAGAGAAAACAGGCAGGCGTAATCCGTTGATATGTATGCAGATAAAGCGCTATTGGCTTCTAATTCACAAACTAATTATCAAATCTTATTGTCATCAGTTAGACGTTCTTTGACTCATTTTCCTCGATTTGGTCGGCTGATTTATCAATCACCTCCTGGGACAACTGCTTGCTCGCCTTTGCCCCGAGTTTTCTGATTTCCTCGATCCGGCCGACCAGGTTGCCCCGCCCGTCCTTCAGGCGCTTCATGGCGATGTCAAAGGAATCACGCACGCCGTCGAGCTTTTTCTGCGCGTCAAGCATTGTTTCGATAATAAGCGCCACCTGGTCGTACAATCGGCCCGCCCGGTCGGCGATGACCTCGGCGTTGCGGCTCTCGTTTTCCCTGCGCCAGATCTGGGCAATCAGCTTGAGGGTCAGCATGAGCGTCGCGGGCCCGGTCACCACCACGTTTCCGGCCGCGAGGTCGTAAATGAGGTCCTTGTCATGCTCGTGGGCAAGCTGGTAGGCCGGTTCCACGGGGACGCACATGATGACGAAGTCGAGGGTCCGGTTCCCGAGGAGCTGCTGGTAGGCTTTTTGTTTTAATTCGTCGATATGTTTGCGGATTGACGAAAGGTGCTCGGCAAGGGCGGCCTGCTTTGCTTTTTCATCCTGCTCGCCGCAAAAGCGTTCGTACGCCGTCAAGGAAACCTTCGAATCCACGATAACGGCCTTGTTTCCCGGTAAATTGACGACAAAGTCGGGTTTCTGCAGCCTGCCGTCTTCCGTGCGCATGGCCGCCTGACAATCATATTCCCTGCCGCATTCCAGCCCCGAAGCCTCGAAAATACGCTCCACGATGAGCTCGCCCCAGTTGCCCTGGGCCTTGGAATCGCCTTTGATGGCGCGCGCGAGATTATTCGCGTCTTCGCTCACTTTGTTGTTGAGTTCCTGCAACTGGCGCACCTGTTCAAGCAATTTGGCCATGCCTGCGGTGTCGTCCTTGTGCACGTCGTCAACACGCTTGCGGAAGGATTCAAGCTGCTCGCGCATCGGCGACAGGAGGCTTGACAGTTTTTCCTTGTTCTGTTCGGTAAACGTTTTCCCTTTTTCCTCGAAAATCCGGTTCGCGAGGTTTTCAAACTCGGTTTTCATCCGCGCCTCGGAATCCTGCAACAGCTTCAATTTTTCCTGCGTTCCCTTGCGTTCGTTTTCGAGGTCCGCTTCGAGCCGCGCATTGCGCGAACTCAATTCATCGGCCAGTTTTGCCTTTACCTGCAGTTCTTCGATTTGTTTTTGCGCCTGGTCAAACAAGGTCTTGAGGCACGCTAATTCTTCGCGCTTCGGACTGGTTTTAAAACCCTGCAACGCTACAAAGAGCAGACCCGCCAGAACGCAACCGAGCATGACGATGATAATTATTTGCATATAAGACCCTTATCCGAACTTCTATTTAAATTTCACGCCCCCTAAATCCCCCTGCGGGGGATTTAGGGGGGCGCACAGATCGCATTTTAATAGATATTATCTGTTTTTTTCCCCTTTGTCCTCAACGTCGATTTTCACCTTGACCGACATCGACGAACCCGGCGCCAATTGCGCTTGGTCGGGGAGAACGAGTTTCGCGCGGACAACCGTGCTTTGCCTTATTTCGTCGAGATTCACCGGTTCCGTTCGAATCGAAAGGAAATCTTCCTTTTTTTCCTGAGGCACCATTGCTTTCACCCGTTCCGGGTCCGCCGTGGCGCCGAGCAATCTTAAACGGGGTGGCAGGCTTTTTTCCAGACGGATTTTTACGGGCAGCTCGATCTCCGTCATGCCGTAGGCGCGCAGCTTGATGGCGCGCGGATCAATCTGACTCACGGTCGTGCCGGGCGGCCTGTTTATTATGTTCCGGTCGGTGAGCGGTAATTCCTGCGCTCCTTCGCGGACGCTACCAAGGTCAAGCGAAATTGCCATGGAATTGGGGTCATTAGTAAAATCGCGCTCGGTCCCCGACAATGAAACGCGCGCGTCCATGGGCTTCGGATTATCGATTATAAAGTTCGCCGGAAGATTGCGCCACTCAATGGGCACGACGAACGTCCGGTGTATGGTATCGGCCCGGAACGCAAAAACCGCCCATAAAAGGAATGCCAGAAACAGCGAAAGCGTTTTAACGCCAATGTTACGGCGGAGCCACATGAACCTGGCCTTGGCGGCATTTTTCGGTTTCAGGTACCCATAAAATTTTTCCAGGCGTTCTTTTAGTTTCGCCGGCGAACTGAGCACATCGAGCGTGCCGTGTTCGGCCACGCTTATGGTCCCGTGCTCTTCCGACACGATCACCACGAAGGCATCGCACGCCTCCGAAAGCCCCACGCCGGCGGCATGGCGCGTCCCCGCCTCGCTGCCTTCCTTAACATGCTGCGACAGGGGAAGGTACACCGCGAATTTGTCGATCCACTCGCCCTCGATGATCACGGCGCCGTCATGCGTGGGGGAAGCGGTATTGAACAGGCCGTACAACAGCGGATAGCTGATCCGGCCGTTCAGCGAAACGCCCCCTCTGATGAGCCGGTCGAGCGGTTCGCGGCCTTTGAAGGCCAGGAGCGCGCCGATTTTGTTTTCGGCCAGTTTCTGGACGGCCTCGATAATCATGTCGGTCGTTTGCGCGGAAGCGATGGACCGGTGTCGCGTCCTGAAAGAGCTCCACGTGGCGAAACGTTCGATCGCCCTGCGGATGTCCGTCTGGAAAACGAGCACGAGCGCTATCAAAATGGCGGTAAAACCCGCGCGAAACAGCCACGAGGTAAGGACCATGTCGAAGCGTTGCGCGCAAATATAGAGCGGCGCTATAAGGCCGATCCCTATCACCAGCGACCGCGATGCGCGCTGCCTCAGCCAGACCAGGCAGAAATAGAGCAAAACGGATATAATAACGATATCAAGAAAATCGGCGATTCGCACGCTTTTTGTAGCTCCTTGTATTTAAAAAAATTACTACATGCGGTTTGGGATGCAAACAATTCTCTATCGGCGGGGGCTCCCGTCAAAACAATTTCTCCTATACATCCTCATAAATAATTATATATATTAATAATGCTATTTCTGGCTTTGTTTGCCCGTGAGCCGCGCTGTTTATGATTCGGTAAAACGGGCCAAAGCGGTTTATTGAATAATGAAAGCATGATTTAACAACTTTCACAGAAAGGGCTTTTCTTATGAAAAGGCTTTTTGGCGGCGCTTTGCTAGCCCTGTTTGTATCAGGCGTTCAAGCCCAGGTAAATTTCACCGGTGACGTCCAATATCGCTTCCGCTACGAATGGAACGTGTTGCATGCCATTCCCGACAGCACGCGGGGAGACTACACCAACAGATATGCGTGGAATTTAAAAGGAACTTATGTAAAAGACAATCTCTTATTCGGCATCCGGCTTTCAAACCCCATGGGCTCCGCAACGGACAATATCGCCGACAACCTTTCGTATGTCACCCAGGGAAATTACAACCTGGTTTCCGTCCCTGAATTCTATTTCAAGTGGACGGTCGAAAAATTCGCCCTGTCGGCGGGTATCATTCCTGTTGAAGAAAATACGGTGCTTGACCTCGTCATGTATGAAAACGTAGGATATGCCGAATTCAGGAATACCACCAATCCGGCGGACAATCTCCATGCGGGGTCCGATCCGTGGTCCGACCTCATGAACAGTTCGCAAAAAGGCGTCGCCCTGAGTTACGGCATCAAACAATCGGGCGATTTCGGGCTCAGCGTCGGGTTGCTTTCCGCGATGGCGAAAGACACGATGTCCTACATTTACAAACCGGGGACAAAATTCAACAACGACCAGGTCCGGTTCATGCTGACGCTGCCCATGACCTATAAGGGAAGTTTCATTACCGCCACGCCGGTCTTTCATGTCCGCACCTGCGTCGCTTCGTCGGCCAATGGGGAATATGCGAACAATTCCTATGCAGGCGGTCTTGACTTAGGGATAAAACCGGCCGCTCTCGTTGCCGCCAGGTTCGGGTTCGCCTATGGCACGTATAAAAACGACGCTCAGGAAAACGATCCGGGTTATGTGGCCCATAACCCCTTTGGCCTGCTTGCCCATATGGGCTTCGTCGTAAAACCGGGGTATGGCGAATTTAACGCCGATTTTAATTACAGCCTCGCCCAGGACAAAGACAGTATGTACGTCCAGAACGACACGGTCTGGAACAGGCACGACCAGCTCTTTTTCATGGACCTGAAATATGACATGCCCATAAAAAACCTGACCTTTATGCCCCGTTTAAGGCTGTGGCACCGGTTTAATGACGTGTTTGGCAACTCGCTCATGACCGTCATGCCGGAATTTATCGTCAAGGCCTCGTTCTGAAAGCTTTACTTGTGCGGCTTCAAATAATTATTCAGCATTTCTGAAAGCTCTGCAATAGTGAACGGTTTGGAAATGCTTGCGGTAAAACCGTACTTGACGGGGTTTTTGATCGCGGCATTGTCAGCATAGCCGCTCACGACAAAAACCGGTATCTCCCGATTCAATTTCCTGATTTCGGCAACAGTTTCTATGCCGCCTAAGCCGCCGCGAACGGTCAGGTCGAGCAACATTGCGGCAAACAGGCGCCCGGCCCTGGTTTCCCTTACGTAGAAATCAAGGGCCTCTCTTCCGTCACTTTTGCATACCACGGAGTATCCCATGAACGTAAGCATCTCCAAAAGAGCAAGGCGAACTGCTTCTTCGTCATCCACCACAATGATCGTGCCGCTACCCCTGTGCGATATCACCGTCACTGTATCCGCAACTACGGTTGCTGAAGAAGCCGGCAGGTAAACATGGAATGTGCTGCCCGCGCCCGGTTCAGATTCGACATCAATGCATCCGCCATGACGGTTGATGATTGAATAGCAGGTAGCAAGACCAAGGCCATGCCCCTTTGTCTTGGTGGTAAAGAACGGGTCGAAAATGCGGGGCAAGATGTACTTTGGTATGCCGATGCCGTGGTCTTTAATTGACACCTTTACATAATCGCCTTTGGCCAGAGAGGGGTGTTCCTTTTCTCTAAAAGAAATGTTCGTAGCTGCTATTTCAATGGAACCGCTGCTTGGCATTGCCTGCTGCGCGTTAATAACGATATTGTTAATTACCTGGCCGATCTGGTTCTTGTCAATATTGCATGACCATAGGTTTTCGGCCAGAGAAATCCGGCACAGAACATTCGAGCCGCTGAGGGCGAATTTCGCGGTTTCCTCAATAAAAGGAATGAGCGGAGTTATCTTCTGGACCGGCGCGCCGCCCTTGGCAAAGGTCAGCAATTGCTGGGTGAGCGCCCTTGCCCGGTTCATTGAGGCAAGGGTGGCTTCAAGATATTCGGTAGTCCGTAGGTCTTTTGACACCGAACGGGCAAGGTCGATGTTGGCGAAAATACCGGTGAGCAGATTGTTAAAGTCGTGGGCAATTCCGCCGGCAAGCACGCCCAGAGATTCGAGTTTTTGCGCGTTCATGAGCAGCTCTTCGGTCTGTTTCCGTTCCGTGATGTGCGCTTCCTCTGCCTTTTTGCGATCGGTAATGTCCTGCATGGTTCCGCTCAGGATCACCGGATTTCCGGATTCATCAGGTATAACCTCCGCATGGGTATGGAGGATTCTGACAGCGCCGTCTCTGAGGATACATCGGTATTCGATGCTGAAGGGTATATGCTGCTGGAGCGCAGTATCTATGGACTTTTCTAATGCCGGCTGGTCATCGGGATGGATCATTTGGAAGAACGCTTTAAAGTCAACCGGGGTCTTTTTCGGGTCGAGCGCGAGAAGGCGAAACATTTCTTCGGACCAGAACAGCCCGCCCGTTGCATAATTGTGCTCCCAGCTCCCGATATGCGCTATGCGCTGCGATTCGGCAAGCTGCTTTTCGCGCATCCGCAGCGCCATCTCGATATTCTTGCGCTCGGTTATATCAACAACAGAAAACTGCAGCAATTTCCGGTTTTCATTCACAAAACTCAGTAAATGCACCTCGGCGTCCCAGATCTCCCCGTTGGGCCTTTGGTGCTTCCATTCAAAAGTAACCGAACCGTCTTTAAGCGCTTTTTTAATATAGAAATCCGCTTTTTCCGCTGATGGAGCGCCGTCATATTGGATCGCGGCCGAAACATCCAGAGGCGTTTTTCCAATAGTTGCTTCTTTTGAAGGGTATCGGTAAACCCTGACCGCGGCAGGATTGCAGTAAATGTATCGATACGTTTTCGCATCCATTACAACTACCGGAATGAGCGAGCTTTCAAATATTTGTTTTCCGAATTCATTGCTATCAAATTGTTCCATAGCTATCCTTCCGAATGGTGTCGCCGTCCATGGATGGGTATGAATCCCACAGTTTGCGCATTCCCCGAAGCTTGCTTCGGGTTTAGAAAACGACTGTATGATTCCCCTTCCATAGGGATGGAAGACGCCTCGCAGCTTGCTGCGGGTTCTTCACTCCTTTGCTCAAGAAAGGTCAAAGCGGTCCGCGTTCATCACCTTGTTCCAGGCCGCTACGAAATCCCGCACGAACTTCTTCTGCGAGTCGTCACATGCATAGACTTCCGCGAGCGCACGGAGCTGGGAATTTGAACCAAAGATTAGATCAACACGAGTGCCGGTCCACTTGAGTTCGCCTGTCGCACGATCGTGACCTTCAAAAACGTCCCTCTCCTCTGTCGTCGGC
>JBAVGL010000335.1:0-1874 GCA_049684795.1 Chitinivibrionales bacterium
CTCAAAGAGCGGGTTGAGGTGACGTGAGATGCATGCTAATAAAAAATGCCACCGATTTTAGAACGTGCTACTGAAAAATATATATTACTACAGTAACTAACCCCGCAAAGCTGGATAAGGCACTGATAGTCAGGAATTATCTACGCGGCTCGCGTGGATAATTCAGACACAGTGCCTAAGGAGGCTCCATGAAATTGGCGACGATAAAAATCACCGATCTGTCCCTACGCACGATCATCGGCGGCAATGACTGGGAAAGAAACACCCGGCAGGACGTCATTATCAATGTCACGTTCGACTACGACGCATCGCGGGCCGTTGACTCCGACGCCATGGAAGACGCGGTCGATTACAAGCGCCTCAAACGCAGGATAATCGAGGAAGTGGAAAAATCGCGTTTCCACCTGTTGGAAAAATTGACAAGCCAGGTCCTGGAAATCGTGATGGAAGATACTCGCGTGTTTTCGGCGAAGGTGCGTATCGACAAGCCCGCCGCCCTGCGCTTCGCAAAAACGGTCTCCGTTGAAATGGCGGACCGGAGAGCCCCGTGAACACGGCGGTCATCGGCGTTGGCTCCAACATAAACGCCCCCAAAAATATCGCGCTGGCGAAAGAGGCGCTGTCACGCGAGCAGCGGCTGGACAAGGAGTCAGCGTTTATCACGACCTCCCCCATTGGATTTTCCGACCAGCCCGATTTCATGAACGGCGCGTTCCTGGTTTCAACCGAACTGTCGATCGACGAATTCAAGGACTACCTCAAAGGCCTCGAAGACCGCCTCGGCCGCGTTCGTACCGGAAATAAGTTCGGCCCGCGCGCCATTGACCTTGACGTCGTGGCCTGGAACGGGAAAATCGTCAACAAGGATTTTTACGAGAGGGATTTTGTGAGGAATGCTGTGATGGAGGTACTGCCGGAAATCAAGGCTCACTGAGCGAAGTCGCCTGCCTACCGCCTGCCTACTGAAGCGATAGCGCAGGCAGGAAGTGAGCACATTGCTGAACCGGGCCTTTAGCTTCGCTCAGAGGCCTACCATCAAAATACCGGGAATTTGGCCCCCACGCGAAACGCGACGTTTGAACCGGGGATTTTTGCGGGAGACCAGATATTATTAGCTTGGGAGTCCTGCTCGAAGAATAGCTTTTTGTCGATTTCGGGATTGAAAACACTCGTTACCGTAAAGCTCATCGCTTCAACGGCAATTTCGCCGTAAACAATTAAATCGTTATATACCGGGTAATTGATTCCGATGGACCCGCAGAAGCCAAGGGCCGGAGCTGTTGTATAATTGCCTTCGGTGGGAGTTTCGCTGTTTGTCCATGACAGAGATGCAAAATAAAGCCCGACGCCGAACCCTGTATACATGTCCAGTAAATCCAATATTTTTATCTTCGGAAGGGCCAATACTTTTATTCCAAAGGTACCCGCATAATATGTATTGGTTGCGGTCTCCCCGGCATTTTCGTGGATCGCCTGGATCTCCGGCGTCCCGAAGTTATACATGAGCATGCCTTGCACGTCGAGGTTTTCCATGAGCTTGTAAATCCCGCCCAGTTCCACCTTAAACCCGTCGCCGTAATTAAGGT
The DNA here is from genome assembly GCA_049684795.1 of Chitinivibrionales bacterium. Lineage (GTDB taxonomy): Bacteria > Fibrobacterota > Chitinivibrionia > Chitinivibrionales > FEN-1185 > JBAVGL01. Next base: position 1,587 of record JBAVGL010000335.1, read on the forward strand.
ACTTATCGCTTTTTTCAAGTATGGTCGCGCCATCCACCTTTAATGACGAATCGATATGTTGCCCGCCCACGCCGAACCCATAGGCAATGCTGCCGCACAAACTGAAAACCTTCGAATTTTTATCACCCTTGTCCTGGGCAAAAAGCCCCGTTGCTATTGACAATACGACCAAAACGAACACGCTTGCTTTTTTCACGTGAGCTCCTTTTTGACCATGATTAACCGGATTAAAATGATTCTCATGATTTTACTGAAGAATAAGAATGTTTTCTTCATTAGCCATATACG
>JBAVGL010000336.1:0-26923 GCA_049684795.1 Chitinivibrionales bacterium
GTCTATCTGTTCGCCGCTTCGCAGGGCCTTGCTGCCTGGTTCCACAATTGCAACAAGGCGGCGCTTGCCGAAAAATTGAAATTGCGCGCTGACCAGCGCGCGCTTTTCGGCCAGACCATCGGCTATCCGGCAAAAGGCCAGGCTTAGAACCGTTCGCCGGAACGGAAACTAAACCGACTCGGTAACTTCTTCCGAGGATTCGATTCCCGTTTCAATTTCCGGGGAGAGTTCCTTTTCGGGCGACCGCATTTTATCCTGGGCCGACAGAATATTTTTCGAAAATAAAAAAGCCCCAAAAATACACAGAACACCGCCCACCAACAGCGTGTGCGGCGCGCCTATCAGGCCCGCAAGCCCGCCCGCAAGCAAACTGCCGAACGGCGCCATGCCCATAAACGCCATCGCGTACAGCGCCATAACGCGCCCTCTTTTGTCGTCATCCACCAGGACCTGGAGCGAAGTATTGCTTGATGCCATCTGCACCATCATTCCGCAACCCGCGAATAAAAGCAACAATAAAGAAAGCCATAACACCTTCGAAAATGAGAACGCTATTAATCCGGCCCCGAACAGGACCGCCGCTGCGGGTATCAACTTGCTTATGGCATAACCGCTCTTTCTTGACGCAAGGAACATCGCCCCGCACAATGCCCCTAGGCCCGCGGCGCCCATGAGGAACCCAAGCGTGTGCGGGCCGCCCCCAAGCACCTGCTTCGCGAACACGGGCATCAATACCTGGTAGGGCATTCCCAGAAGGCTCACCAGCGCAAGCAAAAGAATAATGGAGCGCATGGGAACGGATGCGTAAATGTATGTAAATCCTTCCTTGAAATCATGGAGCATGCGCGTGTTTTTGACCACTTTTTCCTTTTGGGGGATTTTCATGAAAAGTAAGGCAAATATGATGACCACGTAGCTCATGCTGTTGATAAAAAAACAAATCCCCTCACCCATGGAAGCGATTAAAATTCCCGTTATCGATGGGCCTATCAGCCTAGCGCCGTTTACCATCGACGAATTAAGGGCGATGGCATTACCGAGGTCTTCCTTATTTTCTATCATCTCGACGACGAACGACTGGCGGGCCGTTACATCGAACGCGTTGATTATCCCGAGGATGATATTCAATGCGATAATCCAGGGCACCGTAATCGCGCCCTTTATAACGAGTATTGCCAGGACAAGCGCCTGCAGCAAAGCGAAAATCTGGGTGACAAAAAAAATGGTCTTTTTGTTCCACCTGTCGGCCACGACCCCGCCCACAGGTGAGAGAATGAACGTCGGGATCTGGCTGACAAACCCGACCACGCCAAGCAAAACCGCCGAGCCGGTCAGACGGTACACCAGCCAGCTTGTGGCAATGCGCTGCATCCACGTGCCGATGAGCGACGTTCCCTGCCCCAGAAAGAACAACCGGTAATTCCGATATCGCAAGGCCCTGAACGTTGACTTTAGCGACATTGTATCCTACTTTCACCGAGTTCCTAAAAAATACTTCAGGGTGTCATTAACAATTATCGAATCAGAAATAGGGCCGGGCAAGTCAAGTACCACCACCAAAGGTGGTTACCAAAGGCGGGAAATGAATTTTCCAAAAATTCTCATTTTCGAAAAACACTTTTTTTCCTTGAAAAATCATTGTACTATTGTATATATGAAGATTTGCTTTCTTTTGTTTTTGCTTTTTGCCGCAGCCATGAACCCGTCCTATGCCGCTGAACCGTTCAACGGCTTCCAGAACGCGCTGTGGGGTTCAAAGCCCGACGACGTGAAAAAAAGCAATAACCTCCAGGGCTGGACGGCCGTCCCTCCGGGAAACGAATTTCCCAAAGAGCTCAACATCACCATGTTCCGCGCGGCGCAGAACATCGCCGGCAAGGCCGCGTCGGTAAAGTATTATTTCCAGGACGGCAAGTTCTTCCAGGCCACCGTGCGGTTTAATTTCGACAATTTAAAGACCTTCGACTTCAACTACAACGTGTACCGGAGCGTTGACAGTTACTATCGCGCGATCCACGACCAGACGCTCACGTTCGTGTTTGACGTGTTCGACCTTCTGCGCAAGAAATACGGGAAAAGAGAGCCCGCCTTCAAGGGCGTCGACCCGCGTTTCATTTTTAAAAACTCCGATGAATACCTGAAAAGGGAATCGTGGAATCTCCGGTCATACCCGTATGACTATTACAAGAAAATCGTCGCCACCGCCTACGCGCAATGGGACCTGCCCACAACCAGGATCATTTTTTCCATAGCCATTTCAGCGCCCGAAAAACAGTTCGATTATGAGCTTTCCCTTTCGTCAAACGACCTTGCCGCTATGATCAACGCCAAAAAAGATTCCCTTCGTATACAAAACCTTTAGGCGCGGCTTTCCAGAAAAGTATATTTAGTCTCTCTTAGTTACTATGTCTGAATTATCTAGGCGGTACGCGTGGATAATTCCTGACTACAGAAACTTATCCGCCTCTCGGCGGGTTAGCTTTTTGAACAACAATTTTTTGTTGTAAGGAACGTCCCATGGTAGAACGAATTTATGTGGGAACAAAACCCCAGTGGCGCGACGCGCTGGGCGAAAAAATACGCGCCCGGATCATAAGCGATCTGGGCCTTGGCACTATCACGTCGATACGCACCGCCACCGTTTATATCCTTAATGCCACGATCTTCTCGGAAGACCTTGTTTCGCTTGCCGACGGCCCATTGTCCGACCCGGTCATTCAGGATTACTCGATCAACCGCACTTTTTGCGGCGAGTTCGACTGGATGGTCGAGGTCGGGTTCCGACCGGGCGTGACCGACAACGCGGGCAGGACCGCCAGAGAGGCCGTAATCATCGCGCTGCGAAAGGACCTTCCGCCTGATTTTTCGGTCCATACGGCGACTCAATATTTTATCTGGGGAAGCCTTTCCCGAAAGCAGGTCGACCGGATTGCCGATGAAATTCTCGCCAACAAACTCATTCAAACGATTACCGTCTATTCCCACGAGGAATGGCAAAAGCTCCATACCGGCGAATTCGCCGCCCCCCTGGTGAGTGAATCGCACCTCCCGCCCCTTTTTCGAGAAATAAGTCTTTCGGTCGGGGATGATGAACTCCTGGAGATCAGCAAAAAGAACATGCTTGCCCTTTCATTGGATGAAATGAAGGCCATACAACAATATTTCGCGGGCCCCGGGGTGGCGCAGCAACGAAAAAAAATGGAACTTCCCGACAGCATAACCAACGTTGAACTGGAAATCCTTGCCCAGACATGGTCGGAACATTGCAAACACAAGATTTTCAACGCCACGATCACGTATTACGAAGACGGCAAAGATGTGACAACCATCGACGGCCTTTTCAAAAGTTATATCCAGAAAACCACGGAAAACGTTCGCGCGGGCAAAGGGAAAAACGATTTCTGCCTTTCGGTGTTCAAGGACAACGCCGGCGTGATTAAGTTCAATGATTCCAGCGCGGTGGTATTCAAAGTGGAAACTCATAACAGCCCCTCGGCCCTTGACCCGTATGGCGGCGCGCTGACGGGCATCGTGGGCGTCAACAGGGACCCTTTCGGCACCGGACTGGGCTGCCGCTTGATCGCGAACACCGACGTTTTCTGCTTTGCCTCGCCGTTTTACGATAAAACGCTGCCTCCCCGCATCCTGCATCCCAAACGCGTCATGGAAGGCGTTCGCGAAGGCGTCGAGCACGGGGGTAACAAGAGCGGCATTCCCACAGTCAACGGCGCCATCGTTTTTGACGAGCGTTTTCTGGGCAAGCCCCTTGTCTACTGCGGGACCCTTGGACTCATGGACCTTGAAATCAACGGCCGCAAGGGATACGAAAAAAGGGCGAACGTCGGCGACCACATCATCATGGTCGGCGGAAGGATCGGCAAGGACGGCATCCATGGCGCGACGTTTTCGTCCGAGCCGTTCCACGAAGGCTCGCCGGTCACCGCCGTGCAGATCGGAGACCCCATCACGCAAAAGCGCATGATGGATTTCCTCCTTCGCGCGCGAGACCGCGATCTGTACAGTTCGATCACCGACAATGGCGCGGGCGGGCTTTCCTCGTCGGTCGGGGAGATGGCGCGCGACACCAATGGCGCCCTGGTTTTTCTGGACCGCGCGCCGCTCAAATACCATGGACTGGCCCCGTGGGAAATATTCATCTCCGAAGCGCAGGAGCGCATGACCGTGGCGGTGCCTCCCGAAAATGCCGAGCCGTTTCTCGCCATGGCGCAGGAATGGAACGTCGAGGCAACCGACCTGGGGGAATTCACGGATTCGGGTTATCTTGTTGTCAAATACGGCACAACGACCGTCGCGAACCTCGACATGGGTTTTCTGCATGAGGGGCTGCCTTCGATGCGACTCGTCGCGCGCTGGAAGCCGCCTGTTACCGAACAGCCGCTGTCTTCACCCGCCATCGCTGGAGATCTGTCTCAGGACCTTTTAGATTTACTCAAACGGCTTAACATATGCAGCAAGGAATACGTGGTCCGGCAATACGACCATGAGGTCCAGGGAGGCAGCGTCGTCAAACCGCTCTGCGGCGCCCGGAACGACGGCCCGTCGGACGCCGCGGTCCTGCGGCCCGTCCTCGAATCCTTCGAAGGGATCGCCGTGAGCAACGGTATTGTTCCCCGCTACAGCGACATCGACACCTATGCCATGGTAAGCTGCGCGGTTGACGAAGCGGTACGCAACGCGTGTTGCGTGGGGGCGGACCCGTCATACATGGCGGGGCTTGACAATTTCTGCTGGTGCGACCCGGTGCAAAGCGATGATAATCCCGACGGGGAATATAAGCTCGCCCAGTTGATCCGGGCCAACCAGGCGCTCTATGACGTGTGTCTCGCCTACGGCATCCCGCTCATTTCGGGCAAGGACAGCATGAAAAACGATTACCGCATCGGCGACGTAAAAATTTCCATTCCGCCCACGCTGCTCTTCAGCCTGGTCGCCAAGGTGCCCGACGTGCGCAAAAGCGTGACCATGGACTTTAAAAACGGGGGCGATTTTATTTATCTGGCGGGCACTACCTATCGCCATCTGGGCGCATCGGAATACGCGCTCATGAAAAACGCCGCTTATGGTTCGGTCCCCGGCATCGTCGATCCGAAGATTGCTTTTTCCACCTACACTGCGCTGTTTTCGGCCATCAGGCAGGGCCTGGTGCGCGCCTGTCATGATTGTTCCGACGGCGGGCTAGCCGTCGCCCTCAGCGAGATGTGTTTTTCAGGGGAATTCGGGGCTGACATCTCACTGTCTCGCGTGCGTCAATCGGGATGCACGAGCGACGCGGAGGTCCTTTTTTCGGAGTCGCCCTGCCGTGTTCTTGTGGAGGTTCCTTCCTCGCACGCGAAAAAGTTCGAGTCGCTTTTCGCGCGGGTGCCCTTCGCGTGTATCGGCGCCGTGACCAAGGGCGACGCTATCGCGATAAAAGGGCTCAATAATAAAATCGCGGTGAGCTGCTCAAGGATCGACGCCAAGGCGGCATGGAAAAGTACGTTGCAGTTTTAACGGCACGGAGCGGGTAAAAATGTCAAATAATGCATCGGCCATCGTTTTGTCGGGAAACGGCACCAATTGTGAAATGGAAACCGCGCACGCGTGCCGCATCTCCGGGTTCGAACGCGTTGACATCGTGACAATATGGGAACTGATAGCGGGAGAAAAAACGCTCCTTGGCTACGATTTCATGTGCCTTCCCGGCGGGTTTCTGGATGGAGACGACCTTGGCTCGGCCAAGGCCCAGGCCAATCGCCTCCTCCACAGCACGGTGAAAAAAACGGGCCAGCCCCTGTTCGAGCAGTTCCTTTCCTTTATCAATAACGGCAAACTGATCCTGGGGATTTGCAACGGTTTTCAACTCATGGTCAAGCTCGGATTGCTTCCGGGTTTCGACAAAAAATATTCCCGGCAGGAAATGACGCTTTCGTTCAATGATTCCGGACGGTTTGAAGACCGCTGGATATGGCTCAAGGCCAACCCCAACGCCCCCTGTATTTACACAAAAGGGGTGGACGCGCTGTATTTACCCGTCCGCCACGGCGAGGGAAAATTCATCGCCAAGGACAGCGAAAGACTGGAAAGGCTCAGAGCGGACAATCAGGTCGTTTTAACGTATGTCGATCCGGACACCAAGGAACCGACGATTAAATATCCCGATAATCCCAATGGGTCGCAATGCGCGATCGCCGGGGTTTGCGATCCCACGGGCAGACTGTTCGGCCTCATGCCCCATCCCGAGGCCTATTTGCACAGGACCAACCATCCGCGCTGGACGCGGGAAAACCTTCCCGAGGAAGGAATGGGCTGCGTCATATTTAAGAACGCCTTCACCTATATAACACGGAATATTTAAAAACCCGCCTAAAATTTACTTGACTTTTTGAAGAACAATACCGATATTTCTTATAAGTTAAGAATTAAACCTGCCTGTGGGCGGGTAATAAACTCCAAGTTTACCTCTATTATGTTGTAAGGGTGAACGGAGTTTCCAACCTTCAAAAGGAGGCTGTATGAGTGAAACGGTGAAGGCCACGATCATCGGCACGATCATCATCGGTGTTTTCATGCTTGTTTCAGTCAAGATGATAACCAGCAGCGCATGGGACCTGGCGCGTTCAACAAGGACCTATGTTGAAGCGCAGAAAGACGAATTAAAGGCAGTTGTCAAATTGGAACAGAAGAAGGCCAAAGACGTTGTCCTGCAGGCCGCGGTCCTTGAAAACGCCCCCAAAGCAAAGAAATAACCGCCATTACCGTGCCGTCCCGGCCGACCGAATTGCCGGCCTGGACGGCTCGCGGTGCGTTTGACTTCACGCATCACCCTTGACGCCGGCGTTCCATTAGTACTATTATAGAAGCGGTATCCACGTATCAAGGCCGCCCTCATGAAAATAGCAAGCTATGCAAAAGGGAAATACCTCGTGCTGCGCATCCACCCGCACGGCGAGAATTTTCCCGATTTGTCGGAACTCAAGGACCTGATCATGAATTACCTCGACAAAGGCATACGCCATATTGCCGTGAACTTCGTCGACACTTCATATATTTACAGCGGCGAATTACGGGTGCTTGTTATCTGCTACAAAATGGTTGAGGAACGCGGAGGCAATCTCTGCATCGTCGAACCGAACCCGGCAGTCTTCGATATTTTAAAAGTCCTCAATATCGACAAGATAATCAGAATCTACGATTCGGAGGCCCGGCTGGATACGGAACAGTGAAAAAATTTGTTCACTTGTTGAAAATTGGTACAACCTGCTGCCAAAGGCAGCAGGTAAGTCCCGTTAAGTTTTCAACCGACAATAAATTGTCATTTGAAAACTAACCGGGACTAAGGCATCCTAATAACACCTCTGGTCCGAGGGATCTCCTCGGGGTCGCCATAAGAAGGATAGAGCGCGCCGGGCGCAACCGCATCTTCCTGTATTTCCTTTTCCGTTTTTTCTTCAATCACCGGGATCCACGCTAACGCGCCGGGCATGAGCTTTCCCAAATCAAGCTGCTTGTTGTATTTCTTAAAGAGCCACAGAGGCAGTAGGTCCTGACCGTTGCAGATGTCCCATAATGTTTCGCCGCGCCGGATGGTTTTTTGTTTGACATCAATGACTTTGTACCTGCCGTAAAAATCCTCTTCGATCGCCATGTGATACTCAAGGCGCGCCTTGACGAATTTTTCCAGGAGCACCTGGTCTGCCGGGATTGAAAGCGGCCTGTTGATGCGTATGTCGGAACGGCCGCCCATTCTGTTTAATTGACGAATACGATACGTGGGGATGCCGAGCCAGTCGGCGTAGTGGCCGATGGTTTCATCGACCGAAACCGTGATCTCCGCCGTGTTCCCCACCGGCGAGAGGGTCACTTCAAGATTGTAAACGTCGACGTCAAATTTCGGCGCCAGGCTCGGTTTTGAGCCCTGGTCCGGGGCGGGAACGGTGTCGGCCCTGGCCAGGACGATTTCCTTAAGCGAATCGCTCAGCCCTTTAAGCGACGCGATCGGGGTCTCCGGGGCGGAAACCGGCTGTTGCTCGACGGGCGGCTTCGGCTTGACAGACAGCTTAGGCGGCAATGCCGCTACGCGCCTGACGGGCGCAATCGGCGCCAGTTGCCGGGGCTCCTGCGGCGGCGGCGCTGTGTCGACAGGGGCCCACGGCACCGATGGCGGAACGGATGCGGGCGGAATCGCCGGCGACGGAGTTTCCGTGGTTTTTTCCGCGACCGTGCTTTCAGGTTCCTGCGGCGGTTCCGCGGAGGCCAATTGCACCGCCCCCGCTTCGGAAGGCCGTTTAAACTGAGGAACCCTCAGCACCTGGCCTTCATAGATCCTGTTTTTTCGGGAAATGTTGTTTTCCATGATAAGCTGGGTGATTGAGACGCCAAACCGTGAAGCAATCGAATACAGATTATCACCCGACTGCACACTGTAGTAGTCGGAACGCTCGGGTTCGCTGCTTTTGAGCGAATCGGGGATGGAAGCGAACGCTTTCTGCGCCGAGACCAATGAAACATCCAGCGGGACGCGGATTTCATATCCGGCCGGGAGCTGCTTTTGCTGGCTGAAAACGACCGGACGCAAGGCCGGGTTGAATTCCCTTAAAACGCCCTGGTCGACATTAAGCGATTTGCAAATCACGCTCGGCCGCATGTATGACGGCAGGTTTATGTTCTTAAATTCGATCTTTTTGGCGAAATGCAGGTCGCTGAAATAATCATTCGGGTGCATGGCGATGTCGCTTGCGGCCAGAAAACAGGCGTAAAAATTTTTCGAGGCGAATTGGAACGATGGGCTCGAATAGTTATTAATAATAACGCCTATATCGCGCGAGCCCGTGGTTTCCACGGCGCGTTTCATGCCGTTGAGACCGTGATTATATGCGGTGATGGCAAGCGGCCAGCTTTGGACTTCCTGGTAGTTGCCTTGGAGCAATTTGGCAGCCGCGAAGGTGGCCAGGATCGGATCGCGGCGTTCGTCGACGAGGTAATTGACTTTTAAGAAAAGCCTTCCGGTGCTGCGCATGAATTGCCAGAGACCTGCGGCGCCGACCTTTGAATAGGCCTCGGCGTTAAATGACGATTCGACATGGGGCAAATAGGCCAGCCGCATCGGAACATGGTGCTGACTGAAAATGGAACGGATCGTGTCGAGGTAGGCGGTTGAACGTTCCAGGCCCTGGCGAAACCGCTCTTTCTGGCCGAGCTGGAAACGCACCCGGTCATGTGCCCCCGCGAGCGCTCCCTGGGGCGCGTGGTCTTTATAAAGCCGGGCGATCGTTTTTTCGTCATCGGTCCACGTTGATTCCGGCTGCGTTTCAATATGTTTAAGGCATGACGCGATAAGGTCTTTCTGGCTTTCGATAAAACGGGAGCTGGACCAACCGGACGTCTGGTCCAAGGTAACTTTTTTATAAATCACCAGCGGGTAGTCCATGTCATGGAGCACCCCTTCATGGAGATTGATTTCGGTGTAAATTTTCTTCCAGAAGGTCACGTTGTCTTTTAAAACGTCCGGGACCACGAAAATGGAAGAGTCTTTTTCCTGTGAAAAGCAGGACAGCGCGTAAAAAGCCCCGAACAATATGCCAATGGTCAATCTGCCGCGGTTTCCGCCCATTATCTGCCTGACTTTTAAAAAAACTGAAGTCATGAACCTGGTACCTCCTGCGGGGGCGTTTACCCTTCGGCGAGTTAGAGTGTCAATTTGAAGTTTCTAATTTAGAAAGTGACGTGTTATTCAGGATCAGCGCACAAACATTGCAATATGCCCACGCCCCGTAAATTCCGCAGGTAATTAACGTCAGTAATATTTGCATCCATAAGAACTTCCAGACTTTGAAATAATTTAATTCCACATTGAATGAATAGACCTTGAAGTCCTTTTTGGAAACGATCGTCCGGTCCATGAAATAGCCGTAAAGTTTTACAATGGCCGCGGGGTAATATATTCCAACGGTAATCAGCGTTAAGGCCATTTCCACGAATATTTTGCCCAGTGACGGGATTGCCGACGTCTCCCATGTAATCAAATATTCTTTAAAAGCGATATTTACTACCCATTTGTAAACCCAATAAATATAGGGGACCACTATGAGAAATAGGAGCGCTTGCGACATGATGGTGAAATAAATAGTGGTGGCATGTCCTCTGGCAAGAAATGCAATAATAATTGAAAAGAGGACGATAGGAAGAGCCAATGTGGCGAGCAGCAGGCCAAACAGGTGCAGCCCCTTTCCATTAAAACAGAAGTTGTTACCCTCATAGGAGGTTTTTCCGACCACATATTTCATCAGCCTTGTCATGTACCATGGGAAATATACGCCCACGGTAATCACGGAAAGCAAAATGTTGCCGATATTCATGAAAAAAAACTCGGCGGTATCTCCGGAATATTTCAACGGTCTGTCATTGAGGTAAATGTTATTAATAATTTTCTTTAAAACAGGAGTTGCTAGTAACAGCAAAACAAAAACCATAAAACTGAAGATGCATAGCATAAATAAAAGGTTGATCAAGTTTTTAGGTTCACTTTTCATATGATTTCCGAGCAATTGAAGCGCAATGGCCGGAACAAAGTAAAACACCAGGACGGCTAAATACAGACCAAACCAGTCTTTTCCTTTGAGCCTGAATGAGAAAGCCATGGTCCCTCCAATTTTGATGATAATGAACTCCTACCATCGCACTTCGAACATATACCGCCAGTTTTTTCCCGTAATATAAAAAGTCCCGGCCGTGGGATCGTAGGCGATGCCGTTGAGGACCTCGTCCTGGCTTTGCGTCTGAGCCTTCTGGACGATGCTTGTGCAATCGATAATTCTGGTCACTTTACCGGTTGCAAGCGCGATTTCGAATATATAATTGCTGTACCACACGTTGGCATATATTCTTCCGTTCGCATATTCCAGTTCGTTTAGATTCGTCAGCGGCTTGCCGCTTACGGTCACAGGGATTTTTTTACGGATCGCGAATTCTTTTGACCGTATGTAAAGCGTGTCGCTGCCGTTGCTCATGATGAATGAATGCGCGTCTGTCGTAAGCCCCCAGCCTTCGCCGTCGTAGGAAAAAGAACCGGTCATTTTGAAATCCACAAGAGCGTAGCGGATTGCCGCTTTTTCCTTCCAGGTGAGCTGGACAAGCGTGCTGTCCCATAGCGCCAGGCCCTCGGCGAAAACGTCGGGGACCGGCACGTTTTTAACGACATTGCCGTTTGCCGGGTCAACGCAGCGCAGGCTCGATTGCCCGTAGAGGCCGGCGCTTTCGTACAGAAGCCCGTTGTGGAAAAGCAGGCCCTGCGTAAAGGCATGAGGATCGTGCGGAATAGTCCTTATAATCGAGGGGACGGAATGAAGCACCGCATGGTCTTCGCTATAGGCGAAAAAGAAGAGAAAGAGGATTACGTATGGAGATTTTTGCATATCACATCGAAAACGAAATGTTCAAATGCGCGCTTTTGGCCCAGATGTCCCACAGGACCTGCAGCGTAAGCATCTGTGAAAACGTATAGGACTTTATGAACCCCATGTGGATGCCCGCGCCGATGCAGTGCGACACAGTGACATGGCCCGAATCGGCGGCGCCTGGAGACGCTGTTGTCAAGGATTTGCGAAGCATTGACGCGGTAAGGTCGCTGTTCGCGTACAGTGAAACCTCATAGAGCAGCTCCCCATACAGGGCGTCGGCGTAGCGCTTTCCCTTGTTTATCTGCCGCGCCAGCGGGAATTCAAGCGCCGCCGCGAAGGTGGCCGTGGTGTAGTGCATCGACATGCCAAAAAGCGTGTCTTTCGGGTCGCTTATCGAATCGGAATAGTCCGAATAATATCCGGCGGCCTCCAGGACCAGTGACGAATACCGTGTAAGCGGAAACCCGTGGGCGCATTCGAGTCCGTAGGTTATGGAAGACGCGCTTTCGGTGGTCGTGTCGGAATAGCTCCTCTTGATGATGGGGAAAAACGAGGGGTCAAAAATCCCCTGAATCATTGTTTCGTCGCTCATGTTGTACTGTATGTCGGTGTTTTCGTACCCGTAAAAGCTCCAGAGCAGGGAAACGGGAAGGTCGGCCATCGCGATGAATTGACCTGAAAGCAATGCGGCCGTATAGAACTGGATTTGCGGAGTAAAACCGGCGTAAACATCCCGCGAAACCTGCCATTGCGATGTCCCGTCGATGTCGATCAATCCAGGCAGAATGCCGCTGACCAGCATTGCTTGAAGGTCAAGTCCCAGGCTTATGGCATGCTCGGTGCTGCCCCATCCGATCCCGGGTATTAAAAGGGGCGTGACCGGCGGAGAGGAATCGCCCGAGGCCGCGTTCGTCGCGCGGAGAGATTTCTTAAAGTCTGAGATTACGCCGAGGTCGGCTTTTAAGCTTTCATCGTTGAGGAATTTACTTTTTTGCCGGGGGTTTTCCGCACCCAAAAAGGAAAGCATGCCCGTGCGGGGCCTGGTCCTTTCTTTCGGGAGAAGCGCGATGTTCTGCCCGCCGGAAATATTCCGGGCGGTATCGCCCGTCCACTCGACCGCCGCTTCCAGGCCCATCCATTTGCTCCTTTTTTCGAGCGCGTCGGATTGACTCATGAAAATCCCGGCCTCGATGCCGTAACCCATGCTGTCGAGGAAGTTATTAAAGGCCGCCTTATTTTGAATGTCCTCCAGTTTTCCATACCAGTCCATGATGTTCGCGCTGGTTTGCAGTTCCCACACTGGCCGCAGAAGCTTTGGTTCGTAAGGGTTGCTGCGGATGCTAACCTTGCCTTTAGGCAAAGACAGCTCCTGAAAGGAACACCGCACAACCGAGTCGGGAACCTGGTACGCGGCGCCCCCCGTCGTGTCGAGGCCGACGATTTTAAAGCCCCTCCCGCGGTATTCGCTGCACAGCATATGACCGCCGCCAGTCAGATATGGGGAAAAAAGTCCCGTCGCGGTGTTTGTATAGCGTAAACAATCGCTTTTGTCGGGCTTGATGGAATAAATGTTAAATATCCCGTCGTAGTCGGCGCTGAAATAGATCCTGCCGTTGCCTGCCCAGAACGGGGTTTCTTCCTGCGCCATGGTCGCGGAAAGCTGACTGATTGATTTTTGCATGATATCAACGATAAAAAGCCGGGCCTTGCCGTTTACCAGGCGCGTCGTGACCAGCTTTGCCGGGTCGTTTGGATCAAACGACAAGCCGATAAAAGCTTCTCCCATGACGCCTTCGATCACCGCTTCAATGTTCCGGCCGCGGCAATCGGTTTTTACAAGGGAGAATACGCCCCGGTCATACCGGGTCCAGGCGATGCAGGTATTGTCCGGCGATATGGCCAGATCGTAGGCCCGCGCGTTTCTGGTGAGTCGCGTTTCTTTTTTACTGTCAAGGTCCATGACGAAAATATCGTTAAGATACGAGCCGTTTTCGTTGGGCCAGTATGCCTTGATATAATAAACCTTCCGGCCATCGGGCGAGAAGTCCCACGACTGCTGCGCGTAGGGGATGCGGAGGTAATTTTCAAGTCCGCCCGACGGCGCGATGAGCAGGTCGGTGCGGTCAAAATCGTCTTTATCGTTTGTCAGCCAGCCGATGAAGCGGCCGTCGCGCGTGGACTTGGGCATGAAGTTGTATGTTCCCCGGTCCCAGAGTGTTTTGGTTGGCGTTGGCGCCGCGGGCGCCTGACGTTTGCAGGTTGCCGTCGCGCTGTCGATCCATTCCTTATAAAGCCCCGTGATCGATTGCCCGGTGCGGTCCTGGAAATACGAATAAAAATCCTGGGTGAAAAACGTCGTGCCCCGTCCGTCGTTAAAAAGCTCCTTTATCCGCTGCCTGCCCAGTTTGTTTTCGAGAAACGTTATGAATGAAAACCCCTGGTTGTACACCATTTCGTTGCCCACGCCGTTGTGGTTGAAGTTGCCCATTGCCTCCAGGCTTAACGGCCCCGAAAAGAGAAGCGCGTCGCGCAGGACCATGTCGCGGCGCGAGTCCCAGCAGTCGTTGCCCGCGCGGTTGGATTCCCGCTGCGCGAGGCCTTCGGCGAACCATTCGGGCCAGAATGTGTTCGTGGCAAAGGGTTCCATGAGCGTGATCGTGGAATGGGGCGACTGATAGCCCAAGGAAAATATCCAATCCAGAAGCTGGGGCCTGGACTCTTTTTCAAGCGAAAAGATATGCGCCATCTCGTGCGTGATGACGTTGCGCAGCCATGTGTTGTTGTCGCGCAGGTCGAAGCGCGAGTCGATGGTCCAGATCATGATGCTGCCGTTTGTCCAGCCGGCATACCCGTTGCTGTAATCGTCGTAGTCGGCAAGCGCTAAATTAATTTTATCGCGCGTCGTATAGTCGAAGAGGTCGGAAAGCGCGGCATATTCCTCCTCCGCGATTTTCCACGCCGGATATACGTCGGCTTCGGTCTTGTCGTAATAATGGATGATGAAATGGTCAGTGACCACCGATTTCCATTCGATTTCGGGGTGGTTGAAGCACAAGGCGGGGTGCGCCGATAAAAATACCAAACAGCATGAAAGTAAGATGCTTTTCTTCATTGAAAATCTCATTGCCATGATGTTATCCGCGCAATAAAAATAAGATGTGCAGGATAGTTAAACGGACATAAAAAGGATTTTTCGCGGCCTTGAAGTTCGCACAATGCCAATAGCGCATCATGGCTCAATCGTTGGCCGCGTTTCTTAAAGATAGACATCAATAGTAAAAATTAAACCCGATGCCGAGCGAAACCGGAGGGATATCGATGATCCGCGATAAACTTTCGGATGATCCGTACGTATAATATTCCGTAGTCGCCACCGTTTCAAAATGGGAATAGATAAAATCAAGATCAAAACTAATGCCAAGGTGTTTTCCAATCAGATATTCTACGCCCGTTCTTAATCCATAAGAAACGTTAAAACCGTCATAGCTGAAGTTCGTGTCCGCCAATGTGTAATAACCGTCGTCAGCAGTTTCAACGTAATGTTCCGCATAATGTAAATAATTTATATCGAATATTAAACCGATATTGAGCTTGAATGGATACCATCGTTTTACAAAATTGATTCCGGTATTAAAAGAAAAAATATTCAGGTCGTCGGTCCAGGAATCTAAAGAATCCCCGATATAAAATCCTAATTCACGGGTATATTTCTGTTGCACAGAAGCCCAGCCCGGTCCGAAATCGATGGTCATAAATGGGCCAACTTTAATGGTAAACGCTACTTGCAGGCCGGAAAAATGCGGTTTTGAGACGGATGTAAACATACTGTCGGCAAGCAGATCGGTGAAATCGAAGGGAGTGCCATCGCTATAAATCCCGGTGTAATGTTCCGATTCTGAATACGCCCCCAAAAGTGTAAACCAGCTTACCCTGATGCCTGATCGGTTTTTATTTTTCCAGGAATTATCATTTTCATAGGGCGCACCAGCATTGTTTTTTTCTTCCCGCGGTTGTTGCTGCATTTCTTCTTTAGGCGCCTCTTTTTTTATTTCCGCCTGTGGAGCTTCATTCAATGAGCTTGCTTGGCCCTGTATGCCCACAAGCTGGTCCGCGATATTCGTAAGCTTTCCTACGACGTCGTCAATTTCGCCTTTTACATCGACCGACACGACTTTTACGATCTTCGCGGTTTTCACGTCTATCATGCGCACATTGACAAGAAACATCGAACCCACTTTGCCGAGGGAGCCGGTGACCAGCAATTGTACGCCCAAAAGCTGTCCCATTTGCACGAGACATGCCTCGTCGGTGCAGGCGCCGGACTGCTGAAACCCCTGCTCCTTGAGGATTTCCTGCATCTGGTCGCGCTCCATGACGTTGACTTTATCGGTATTGAACAGGTCCCCTCTTAAACGGTCGGAAATCAATTCGGATTCCCCGGCAGTGACGCCGGACCCGTTTTTCAAGTTGATAACGGCGATGTTTTTTTTAGCGGGCCCCGAGGCTGCGTTAAGAGACGTTTGAGCATAAGAACCGGCACAAAAAGCTAAGAGGCAAAATATGCCTGAAAAAGTCCACCGCAATTCCTTTAAATGTGTCATTGTGCGACTCCTGGTTTAAGAAACTCTATTTACTCTAAGCGTCCTTAAGCGGGCTTGATTACAAAACAATATAAATAGTATCACACCTGTTTAAATAAAATCAATACAAAATTTCCAACTCTTTTATTAGCTTTCCCCCAGAATTGCGTTTTTTATAAATCCTTTCCTTTAGCGCCTCCTCATCAGTTATTTTTTAATACTTTATCTGCGAGGATGGCGGAACTGGAATACGCGCTAGACTTAGGATCTAGTAGGGAAACCTGTAGGGGTTCGATTCCCCTTCCTCGCACGTTTTGAAAACATAACTCATTATTTTTATATACTTTTACAGGAGGTCATTGTTTCTTGAAAGTGAAAATATCCGAACCCGAATCCTATAAACGCGTTTTGGAAATTGAAGTCCCCAAAGATGAGGTGGAAGGCTTATACAACGAAAAAATTAACACCTACAAGAAAAAACTCACGCTGCCCGGTTTTCGTCCCGGGAAAATACCTTTGAGCCTGGTCAAAAGCCGCTTCGGCAAAGGCGTTTACGCGGAAACGGTGGAAGACCTCATCCAGAAAAATTTTGAACTGGCCTGCAAAGAACACAACATCAATCCGGTAAACAAGGGAAAGATTGACGCCATCAAGGCCGATGAAGGGACGGATGTCTCTTTTACCATTGAAGCAGAAGTGGACCCTGAAATTGAAATAACCGGGTATGAAAAACTCAAAATCAAGGCCTCTCTTAATAAAATAAAAGATGAAGATGTTGAAAAGGCGCTCGAAGACCTTCGAGAGCGCAATGCGAAGTTTATCGACGTCGACCGGCCTTCCCGGAAAGGGGACTCGGTCACCATTGAATATGTGAAGGTTGTCGTTGACGGCGAGGAGCGGAAGGACTTTAAAAACCCCGCCTATCCCATTGAACTGGGCAAGGGCCAGATCAAGGATTTTGACAAGGGGTTGATCGGCCATAATGCCGGTGAGCTTGTTGAGTTGACCATTAAATTTCCGAAAGATTTCTCGGGCGAACAGCTTTCGGGGAAAGTGGGAAATTTCACTATAAAAATCACCAAGGTCAGCGAAAAAGAACTCCCTGAACCGGACGGGGAATTCTTGAAAAAACTTGGCACTTTTGAAACGCTTGACGGCCTGAAAGAACAACTCCGCAAGGACCTGGAGCGTCAGGATTTGGAACGGGCGAAAAACGAGGCATATAACAGGGCCATCGACGTTTTAATCAAGGACAACCCGTTCGACATCCCGCCTTCCAGAGTAGAGGACTATATCGACCATCTCCTTGAGGAGGCGGCGCGCTACCGCCGTGTAAACGAGCCGGCGCCTTCGCGCGAGGAGGCCGCCCGAAAATATCACGACTCCGCAGTGCGGGCGCTCAAACGGTACCGCATCATCGAATTCATTTCCTCCAAGGAAAAAATCAAGGCAACGCAAGAGGAGGTTGACGGGGAAATCGGGAAAATCGCCGCAATGTATAACCAGCCCTTCGATCAGGTAAAGCAGGCATTCAGACAGAACGGAACCACGAACAGGGTCCGCGCCGACCTGAGGGAACAGAAGACGCTCGATTTCCTCATCGGCGAATACACTCCGGCCGCCGAATAATATCCTGACGCGGCATTTCCCGGAGAGAGCCGGGAACGGATAGCATACGGATTTACTTTTTTTGAAAGATATGGTATATTTGAATTAACCCACACGGTGGATGTGTTACTCTAAGCTTCCGAACAAAACAAATTTGTCGTTTACAAGCCAAGAGTAACTAAAGACGGATAAATTTTTGAAAGAAATGAGGTAAAGAGTATATGGCGCTGGTCCCAATGGTCATTGAGCAAACCGGACGCGGAGAGCGTTCGTATGATATTTATTCGCGCCTGCTTAAGGAGCGCATAATCTTTCTCGCAAGCGAGATCGACGAAACCATGGCCGACCTGGTCATGGCGCAGCTGATTTTCCTGGAATACGAAGACGCGGACAAGGACATCACCATCTACATAAATTCGCCGGGCGGCATCGTTTCGGCCGGTCTCGCGATCTACGACACCATGCAGTACATCAGGCCCGATGTGTGCACGATTTGCATCGGTCAAGCAGCAAGCATGGGAGCGATCCTGCTTGCCGCCGGCACCAAGGGCAAGCGCTACGCGCTGCCCCATTCGCGGATCATGCTCCACCAGCCCGCGGGCGGCGCGGGCGGCCAGGCCGCCGACATCGCGATCCACGCGAAGGAAATCATCAGGGTCAAGGAGGCGATCAACCAGATTCTGGTGCAGCATACCGGACAAAAAATCGACATTATCCGTAAAGATACCGACAGGAATTTCTTCATGGACGTCGAAGAGGCCAAAACATACGGCATCATCGATGAAATCCTTACCCGGAGAGAGAGCAAGAACGATGACCATAAAACCGAAGTACCCGGGAATTAAATGTTCCTTCTGCGGTAAGTCCGCCGACACGGTCGGCAAGCTCATCACAGGGCCGTCGGTGCATATCTGTGACGAATGCGTCGAGATGTGCAATGAGATACTGCGGGAAGACAAGACAAAAACCCCCGCCGACCTCCAGATGGAAACGCTGCCCACCCCCAGGGAAATGAAATTGTTCCTTGACCAGTACGTCATCGGGCAGGACGAAGTAAAAATCGGGGTCTGCGTCGCCGCCTACAACCATTTCAAGAGAATACTCTCCCGAACGCAGTCCATAGACGACGGCGTGGAGATTGAAAAAAGCAATATTCTGCTTATCGGCCCCACCGGCACCGGGAAAACCCTTATCGCGCAGACCCTGGCGCGACTGCTCAAGGTACCCTTTACCATAGTGGACGCGACGGTCTATACCGAGGCCGGTTACGTGGGCGAGGACGTCGAAAACATGCTCGTCCGTCTCTTGCAGGTTGCCAACTACGATGTGACAAAAGCGGAAAAGGGAATCATTTACATTGACGAATTCGACAAGATCGCCAGAAAATCACCAAACCCTTCGATCACCCGCGATGTTTCCGGGGAAGGCGTTCAACAGGCAATGCTGAAGATCCTCGAAGGAACCATCGCCAATGTTCCTCCCAAGGGCGGCCGAAAACATCCTGAACAAACACTGATCCCTGTCAATACGCGCGACATTTTATTTATCTGCGGCGGAGCATTCGTCGGCATTGAAGATATTATTGAAGCCAGGATAGGCCAGAGTCGCATGGGGTTCAATGCGGAATTACGGCGCAAACACACCATGAAAATCGGCGACATTTTGCGTAAAGTTGAGCCCGACGATCTGATAAAATACGGAATGATCCCGGAAATCGTCGGCCGTGTTCCCGCGGTGTTCGGTTTACATGAACTCGACGATGAAGCGCTCCTGAAAATCCTTACGGAACCAAAAAACTCCCTGATCCGGCAATTTCAAAAACTCTTTGCCATGGAAGACGTCAGGCTGACCTTCTCGCACGACGCGCTCCGTGAAGTGGTCAGGACCGCCCGCGTGAAAAAAACCGGGGCGCGCGGCCTGCGAAGCGTTCTGGAAAATGTCCTTCTTTCCATCATGTTTGATTTGCCGTCCCGCGACGATGTAAAAGAATGTCTGGTTTCCAGAGAAGTCGTATTAAAACACTCTGAACCGATTTATGGATTAAAAATTGACAAAAAAATCGCCTGAATCCACGGTCATATCGAGCGCTTGGAATTGGGAACAGAGCCTTATGCGGAAGAAATGGTCCCGGCGGGAAGAACAATAAGGAAAGTGGTGGAGCTGAAGAGGATCGAACTCTTGGCCTCTACATTGCGAACGTAGCGCTCTCCCAGCTGAGCTACAGCCCCACGGCGTTAATAATATAATTTATGCTCCATAAACCTTCGCAACTCCCAAAGGACACCTATCATCGGCTTTACTGGTACGCGCAGAGGAATGTTGACCCTCACCGGATTGCCGCGGCGTTAAATCTCCCGGTAAAAACCGTGCTCCATCTCATCAGCCGCCTTAAATCCGAAACTGTCGTCCCGCCCGTCCCGACCCAAAAAACGGCGGCCCGTCTTCAGCGGAAACTTTCCGAAGAAACCATTTTTCTTGATATATTCGTGTTTTCAAAGACCCGTTACACCGTGATTGACATAAATGGGTTTGTTTGCAAAGAAACCATCCCCAAACTTAGACAGGAATTCGAGAAAATCGCGGGGGCGGGATGGTTGCCGCTGGCCCTAAGAATGACCGATGTGCAAAATATTGACACAACAGGAATAGATGCGCTCCTGTCGCTTCACCGTGATTTCAAAGAAAACGGGCGCTACCTGGCGATTCTTGATCCCTCTCCCGGACTCGAGCCTTTTTTTAAGCAGCACGACCTTGACGAAAAAATCCCCATTTTCGGCACCGAACAGGCTTTCGAAGAAAGCGCATTTTCATAAGCCATTCACGAAGCCCCCGCACTTCATGGCCGGCCGCTGTGAAAAATGAATAAATATACGCGCCAATAGTTATTTTTCATACATGGCTTTCATTGGTATCGGATATTGCGGAAACGATCCGTCGTTTCTCCACAATCAGGTTGAAAAACATATACAATGGCTGAACGGCGACAGGCCCCCTCATTTTTTCGGCGATTGTTTCCTGGTTTTGTACGATTCAAATACGGCCCGCGAATTCGCGCACAAATGCCTTCGGGAAGCGGGCACGGAGGAAATTTGCCTGTATCCCATGGGACGGCCGATCGAACGCTAAATAGCAAGAGCAATGTTACATTTCAGCGAAAAATTAGAACCTCATACCATTTTCGAGCTGCTTTCGCGCGGGCTTCCGTACTATTTAAAATCCTGGCATGACATAGACGACGATCTCGGGATTTTCGGCGCGATCAACCCCTTGTCCTTCAACATGGAATCGGTCGCATCGTCCTCTCCCGTCATTGAATATGTCATACGGCCCCACGTGCAAGTCTGTTGCATTCTTGCAAGCTATTTACATAAGGGTGAATTTGAGCTGCTCTGTTCCGTCACGGAAAAATCAAAAGACCAGATCGTCCGCATCCTGCGTAACGGGCTTAGGTGGGCATGCGAGACCCATCTTTCCGGATCGGTCGATATCGAGCCTTTCCTGGAACGGAAACGGTGGGGCGAGAATTGGAGAAGCAGCCTGTGGGCCTCAATGATCGGTTTATGCGCGCATTATGCAAAGGATTTCGTCGGCGAAGAGATCCTGGAAAAAGTAAAAAAAGTGCTCGCCTTCGAGGCCGACCGGTTCATCGATGTCGACCCCCCGAGCGGATGCGGCATCGACACCAAACTCGAGGAAAACGCCCTCGACACGCTCGTTATTTCCTGGGCGATCGCCATGAACGAAGGTCATCCGCACCACAAGGAGTGGCAGCGGGCATCTGCGATCTGGTCGCTCAATGTCGCCTCCTGCGTTCAAGACGGCGCCGACCACAGCGAATACCTTGAAAAATCCGTGGACCATTTCTCCTCGACCCAAAATCTTTTCCCCGACATGACCTCCGAAAACCACGGGTTTTTCCAACCCGATATCATGTCGTACGGCATGTGGATCGTACTTGCGATGGCGGCCTATTCACTGAATAACACCGATCCTCCCGCCTGCCTCTTCCGCAAGAACCACCAGAAAACCTTCGACCTGCTGCTCCGCTTCTGCCTGCCTTCCGGCATGATTTACGCGCCCGCTGGCCAGGACCTGCCCTTTTTCCTGCCGAGGCCCTTCGCGCTTGCCTGGGGACTCTGGAACAACGACCCGCGGGCCCACAGCATAACCGTTAAATTGCTGTCGTGGATGGACTCCGTTTTGGTGCCCACCGACAAAAACCCCGGGCCCTGGGTCTTCGGCTTCGAGCCCGTTTACGAAGGATGGGAGCTGCTTTTCCAAAGCCAGGTGGGCTTCGAACTGGCAATGCTCGCCGTGCTGCCGTTCCCGAAGGAGTTCCGGTTCTTTACTTCCGGACAACTCGAAAACGCGGTCGAAACGCGCCATATTTACCCGTACGTTGAAGTGTGCTATCGCCGCAACGTGCGCATGACGCGCAGCGTGGCGTGGAAAGCGCTGGGAAACCATCCCATCATCGGCCTCAACATCCACACCGATCCAGACCTCGTCGTCCCCTATAAGGCCGACCTTCTCGGCATACCGTCGCTTTCCGAACATGTAAAGCGATGGGAAGTCGTGTTCCACAACGACTATTTCCAGAAAGACGGCTTTGATTCGTCGGGCCGCATTTTTTACTATGGCAATACGGGAGACAGGCTGCTGCGCAGGGACATCCGGGTGCTTACCTGGGGCGACGACGGCCTGATGGTTTTTGACCGGATCTCCGCCGAAAAGGACTTTAAAGTCGAAGAGCATTACCTGTCGCCCTTATATCTTGTCAATGATTTCTGGACCAAAAACCGTATTGAATTTTGCAGCGGCTCCCTGCGGGAGACCTTCACTTCCGCCCAGAAAAATTCCCGTGAAATCAGCTGCCCCTCGTTCTGGGCCAGCGTCGAAAACTGCCTTCTTTTTCAGTTCGTATGGGGCCGGACCAAAGGCCTTATCTATTTGCCCGCCGGAAAGCGCAACGCCCCGCCCTACTGGAAGAATTGCCGTCTCGACATGGTAGCGGTACGCGTGGAGGAGCAATATGGCCTTGCCGGCGATATCGTCTATCAGGTGGGCTTTTACGTGGGCGCCGGGAAAGGCCCGCGACCGTTCAAGTGCGCCGGCGAGGCCGGAGAATTCTTTTCCGGACTGGTCGTTATGGACGGAAAGAACACCGTAGGGCTTGATTGATCCCGCCATGAAATCCGCGCAACTCATTGGCAAAAAACATTTCGAAATCCTCGACGCGCCAGTGCCCTTTATTCGACAAGGGCAGGTTTTAGTGGCGATAAAGGCCGTCGGCATTTGCGCGTCCGACCTCCATTATTATACGGACGGGCGGATCGGAAACCAGATCTGCGCGTTTCCGCAGGTCCTCGGCCACGAATGTTCCGGGACTATCGCACAAACGGTCCGAGGCTCTTCTTTTCATGAGGGCGACCGCGTTGCCGTGGAACCGGGCCTGCCGTGCGGGAAGTGCGAGCATTGCAAATCCGGCCATTTCAACCTATGCCCTGATGTCAAGTTTTTAGGCATGCCGGGCATGCCCGGCGCTTTCCAGGAATTCCTTGCCCTTGACGAAAAGCAAATCACCGGCATTCCGGACTCCGTGAGTTTCGATGAGGCCGCGTTGCTGGAACCCATGGGCGTCGCGTGTCACGCGAACGTCCTTGCCCGCATACAAAAAAACGAGACCATCGCCGTATTCGGGGCTGGCGCCATCGGCCTGCTGACCCTTGCCATCGCAAAAGAATATGGCGCGGGGGAAAGTTTTATCTTCGACGAGCATGATTTTCGTCTTTCCCGCGCGAAAAACAACTTTTACGCGGACCATGCGGTAAACGTGCGAGACATTGATCCAATTGACTATATACAAAAACATACCGACCGACGAGGCGTCGACGTCTCGTTTGAGGCCGCGGGAACTCCCGAATCCTTTGAAAGCGCCCTGGAAGCGGCGCGCATAGGAGGCAGGGCGCTTATCATCGGCATCCCTGCGCAAGACCGTATTTCCTTTAACGCGCATTCGCTGCGCAGGCGCGAGCTGCTCGTGCAGAATGTCCGGCGCAGCAATGGCGAGACCTGGCAATGCATCGACCTGCTGAACCGGGGCTGCTTAAAAATCGGTAATTTAGCGACCCATCATTTCCCCTTGGAAAGGATTGGCGAGGCGTTTGATGTTGCGGCTGAATATAAGGACAACGTGGTAAGGGCAATGATTACGTTTTAAGGTTTGAAGGGAATAAAAATAGAATCTCCTGCTTTTTTGGTTTTTTTCATTCCAGACCTGGCTTACCATTGAAATGCCGTTTCTAAGCCTATTTGCACTCCCTTGACTTTTATGCGGGTATTATACACATTAAGGTATGGATCGGCAAAGAATTCAAGCGATGCAAAGGGGTTAAAATTATTATTTATGATAAAATTCAAATGATCATAAAACCATTGGCTTCCAAACCAATTGCTGCCTCCGTACCCGATTCGCAGGGAAGTTTTTTCGGAAAGTTGTACGCCAAGGTTGTAGTAGGCCGATGCATTAAATTGTATTCCCGTAGAATCGGTATATTGCGTCTTGGAATAGCCGAAGTCAATTGATCCCTCATTCCAAAATTTCCCCTGTATAATTTTCTTGCCATGGAAGCCTATATCACCTGAAATGTCGATTTTTTTTCGGTTTGAGCTATAATCAAAGTTGGTCAATCCTGCAATTAATGCCAGGTTTAAATTCTTATTTACCGAGGCGTCCATACTGTTTTTGTTATTGCCCGTCATTGAAAAAATAACCCTCGGCAACGGCATTAAAATCCACTCAAGATTGTCGGTTATTCCGTAACTCGGCGTAAAAACATTGAGAAGTCCGCCATAATTAAATTGATTATGTTGAACATCCAAACTATCTTTGTAAAAACTTGCTGAAATTGTTCCGCTGGCCTGCCATGTCCCCTTGGGCAGGGTAAACGGCCGGTATTCATCCTGATTGGGAAATTTCTCCGTCGTGGCGGGCGCCGCGCAGCCAATAAGCAAACAGGAAAATACGGCCATGAACAGGAGTTTGCATAGGGAAATCATGAAAGTATCTCTCCACAATGTCGGCGATTATGGGGCGGAATCCCATCTCGAAACCTAATACTGTAAAGTGTTTTGTTCTTTGTTCATATTTTCCGAAAGCATTTGCTCTCCATTTTTATTCGGCTGTTTCGCAGCCGATTATAATATATGCTGTCAATGGCTTCTTGTCAATATTAATCATTTCTTCAAAGCGCGTGGCAATGCGTTCCATTATTGTATTTTTCACATTGCCTTTTATCCCTCTCCCATGGAAGAGGAGTTTAGGGGTGAGGTCAAGGAACAGAAACACATATGAAACCGAAACTTGTGTGGTGGGCGATCGTCGGCGCCGTGGCCGTGGCTCTCGGTTTGGCGGCCCGGAGGCTGTCGATTCCCGGTGCATGGTTCGTGGCAACCATGATCGTCGCCGTCGTCGCCGGATTGCTACGGCCCGGGCATCCGCGGGTCAGCAAACCCTTTCTCATGGGAGCCCAGGCAATAATCGGGACCATGCTCGGCATCAGCATACGCCCCGATGTTTTCCCTCATTTACTTCCACACCTTCCGGAAATTATCGGGGTCATTGTTTTTACCATTGCAATAAGCTTGACAGCGGGAATGATCCTGCCCCGAATCAGTTCTCTCAGCCGCGAAACCGCCGCCATGGGAAGCCTGCCCGGAGGAGCGAGCGCCATGATTGCGCTGAGCATTGGGACCAAGGCCGATACCGGGATCGTGGCCTTGATGCAATATCTGAGGTTGGTTCTTGTGGTCCTCACGGCGTCGCTTGTCGCCAGATTTCTGGCCCATCATGCGCCCGCGGCCTCGGGGTTTTTTCCCGGACAATCTTCCGCCTCGCCCCACGCCTGGTACGACTATGCTCTCATGCCCATCGTTATTGTAGGAGGGGTTTGGGGCGGCAGGCTTATCCGCCTTCCGACGGCAAATCTTCTCGGACCGATGTTCATCGGGCTCGTGATATCGGTCTTCCACCTTTTCCGGCCTGTTTTGCCGATGTGGGTGCCTCCATTCGCATATATCATCATGGGATTTTACGTGGGTCTTCTCTTCGACCGGCAATCGCTGGTTAAGGCCGGGCGTCTTCTGCCGCTTTTAATTATCAACGCGTTGGTCTTGATTGCGCTATGCGCTTGCGCCGGTTTGGCATTTTCATGGCTTATAGGCGCCGCTCCGTTGTCCGGATACCTGGCCACAAGCCCCGGCGGCGGGGACACAATCTCCATCATCGCCTTCGGATGCGGCGCCGACGTGTCATTGATCTTTTCGGTGCAGATTTTTCGGGCCGTGGTCATCTTGTTTACCGGACCCTATCTGGCCAGAGCCATTCTGCACATCAGCCGCGAACAATCGGCGCATGAATCGATGGATAATGAACTAACGTAAATTTATGGAGTTAAATTCCGCTCATCGCCACGTCTAACTCCAATGTCAGCACTCGTACTCGGCGGCCAGGGGAAACCGCCTGCCCACGCCGAAGGCCTTCGGCGTGACCTTAAGACCGGGCGCGGCCTGCCGTCTTTTGTATTCGGCCTTCCTGACCGCGTTGACGATCCAGCGCACGGTTTTTTCCTCAAACCCCTCGGCCACGATTTCCCGCGTGGACCGGCCTTTCTCGATGAGCAGTTCCAGGACTTTGTCAAGAACATCGTACGGCGGCAGCGTGTCCTGGTCGGTCTGGTCCGGGCGAAGTTCCGCGGAAGGGGCCTTGACAAGCGTTGATTCCGGGATGATCTTTTTTTCGCGGTTTATGTGGCGCGCAAGGGCATACACCATGGTCTTCGGAAGGTCGGAAATAACGCTCAATCCGCCGTTCATGTCGCCATACAGCGTGCAATAGCCCACCGCCATCTCGCTTTTATTGCCGGTTGACAGAAGAAGACAGCCGAATTTATTTGACAATGCCATAAGAATTGCGCCGCGCACGCGGGCCTGGATATTTTCCTCGGCAATGTCCGGGGCCCGGCCGGCAAAAAGCGGAGTCATTGTTGCACGGTACGATTCGACAATCGGTTCTATGAGAACCATTTCAAACCTGATGCCGAGGTTGTTCGCGAGCTGTTTCGAGTCTTCGACGCTGCCTGAGGAAGAATAGCGCGACGGCATGGTTATGCCCGTGACGTTTTCGCGGCCCAGCGCGGACACCGCGAGTGCACAGGTTACCGCCGAATCGATGCCGCCCGAAAGGCCCACGAGCGCCTTGCTGAAATGGCACTTATGCAGATAATCATGGATGCCGAGGCACAGCGCCTTATGCAGGCAATCCATGGTATCGAATTCCTT
>JBAVGL010000337.1:0-9943 GCA_049684795.1 Chitinivibrionales bacterium
CTCAGCGCTATCCCGAAAAACGGGTAAAGAGCGCCGGCTGCAACAGGAATACCGATTGCATTATAGAAAAAAGCGAAAAAGAGGTTCTGACGAATATTGCGCATCGTGGCCCGGCTGAGCCGGTAAGCTTTTTCAATCGTTCTGAGATCGCCTTTAACGAGCGTCACATCGGCGCTTTCCATGGCAATATCAGTACCGGTACCCATGGCAATCCCAATATGGGCCGCGGCAAGCGCCGGAGCATCATTGATGCCATCACCCGCCATGGCTGTAACGCTTCCCTCCCTTATCAGGTCTTTTATGACTTGAGTTTTCTGGATTGGAAGCGCCTCCGCCACCACCTTATTTATTCCTAATTTCCTAGCAACGGCATGTGCTGTTGCGTGATTATCCCCGGTTACCATAATAACATGAATTCCCTCGCGAAGCAGGCTTTTAACCGCATCGTACGAAGTCTCCTTGATCGGGTCGGCTACCCCTATTAATCCCTGAATATGGTCATCGATTATAATAAACAAAACGGTTTGACCGCCTGCCTGTACCTTTTCGACGCCATTAATGATTTCACCATTTTCTATCCCCATTTCTTTCAATAGCTTTGCGTTTCCCAATGCAATCCGGCGCCCATCCACAGATCCCGTTATTCCTCGACCGGGAAACGATTGAAAAAAATGCGCGTTTTTAAGCGCAAGCGATTTTCCTTTGGCGGCTTCGATTATTGCCGAGGCAAGCGGATGCTCGCTGCCCTGCTCCAGGCTTGCGGCGAACATCAGCAATTCATTGGGGCTATTGTTACCGAAAGGTTTTATCACTTCAACTTTAGGCTTGCCTTCGGTAAGTGTGCCGGTTTTATCAACCACAAGCGTATCAATTCTCCCGAGAATTTCAATTGCTTCCGCGTTTTTGAAAAGAACCCCGGCCTGAGCCCCTTTTCCGGTCGCAACCATTATCGACATGGGTGTGGCAAGACCTAACGCGCACGGACAAGCTATGATAAGCACCGCGACGGCATTTACAACCGCGTAAGACAATGAGTGGCCTAAAAACGCCCAGAGTATAAAGGTCACGATTGAGGACAACACGACCGCGGGCACAAAATACGCCGAAACCCTGTCCGCAAGTTTCTGTACGGGCGCCCGGCTGCGCTGCGCCTCCGCGACGGCCTTTATTATGCGCGAAAGCACCATTTCCGGCCCTACGTGCCTGGCTTCAACAATAATCGCGCCGTTTTGATTTATCGTCGCGCCGACAACGTTATCGCCCTTTTTCTTTTCCACCGGAATCGGTTCGCCGGTGATCATGGATTCGTCAACCGACGTCTGCCCATCGACCACGATACCGTCGACGGGCACTTTTTCACCCGGGCGTACCCGCAGGCGATCTCCCTTGTGAATGGAATCAAGGTCAACGTCCGTTTCACTTCCATCCCGCAGAATCAGGCGGGCATTTTTGGGGGCCAATCCAAGAAGCGATTTGAGCGCTGCCCCGGTTTTGCTCCGGGCGCGAAGTTCAAAAACCTGTCCAAGAAGAACTAACGTGGTTATTGCCGCCGCCGCTTCAAAATATACCGGTACTGTTCCATGCATGTCATGGAAGGTTTTGGGGAAAATCCCCGGTCGAAGAAAAGCAATAATACTGAATAAATATGAAACTCCGGTGCCGATCCCGATAAGAGTGAACATATTCGGACTTCGACTGATTATTGAATTCCACGCACGAATAAAAAAAGGTAAACCTCCCCACATAACAACAGGGGTCGCCAAAACAAACTCAATCAAATGCAGTAATTTTGAGGGGAGCGCTTCAATAGATATCATCGACAATATTACCAGCGGAACTGTTAAAATAAGGCTGATCCAAAACCTGAGTTGCATTGCATTAAGCTCTGGATTTTCAGTATCTTCCAGAGTTCCAGCGTATGGTTCCAGGGCCATTCCGCATTTTGGACAAATTCCGGGTCCCCGATGTTGAACCTCCGGGTCCATTGGGCAGGTAAAAACCTGATTTGAGGATGATTTAATGTCTTCCCGTTTTCCCCTATGCAAATATTTTTCCGGTTCTTTTTTAAATTTTTCCAGGCACCCCTTGCAACAAAAAAGATATCTTATCCCCTTGTAAACATATTCGTTGGGACTATCCGCCGGCACAATCATCAGGCAAACGGGGTCTATTTCTTCTAATTTTGTCTTTTGTTTCATATATGAAAAATGGTTCAACGCAATGGATGAAATGGATTCCGTGAAAAATACGGACAAGGGACGGTAATCAACGAATTAATTTTTCGGCAACGGCTTCTACCGAGTTGTAATAGGGCACAACATCCAAAACATGCGTGCTTTCAAAAAGCGAATATATTTCTGGTGAGAGGTGCACCAGATGAACACCGCCATTTTTCAGCAAAAGGTTCTTATGAAGATTCATGAGAATTCCGATGCCAACGCTGGAGATTTTCCTGGTCTGTTCGAAGTCAAAAACGAATTGTAGAGCGCCCTTGTTACATGAATTATCGATGGCTTCACGAAGCGATTTTACTATGTTCAAGCTGAAATCTTTCGGCAACCTGAACAGAACATAAAAGCCGCGTTCTTCAACGGCGATTCCCGCGCGCAGAACATAATCCGCTGCATTGACGTTTTCGTAAATATCAGTCACTTTAAGCAAACCGCATGAATCAAGCAGCTTCGAGATTCGCGCCGACAGGGATGCAAGGCACAGCTTGCCCCCCGCGGATGTAAACTGCTTTTGAAACGACGCCAGCATGCCAATGGCGCTGCTGTCAAGAAAGGTCGTTTTGCCCATGTCGAGCAGAAATTGCTTATGCCCCATTTTAGCGGCGGATCCGACGAGCCGCTGTATGTTCGCAATATTGGAAACATTGATTTTACCGGCGATATGAATCAGATAATATTCCCGTCTGTCTTCAGCTTCCAGAGTATAGTCCGTTTCCACGCTGTGCTCCCCATTAAGTTTGTGTTTGACGGGAAAGAAAATCGATCAAAGAATTCAGTTTTCATTGAAGCATATGAATATCGGTTTTCGACACAACGTTTGTCAAACAAAACGACATAAAGTAATTTTTCCATCTTACGAAAAGGCCTTGAATCAAATGTTAAGAAAAATATGGCGCATGCTTGGATCCATCCGGATTGTCGTCCCGCTCCTTATTGTCATTACACTGGTTTCGTTGGTTGGAATAGCGGTCCCGCAAGGTTCGCCGGCAACGGAATTCCATGAAACCGGGTGGTGCGCGTCACTGATGCTGCGCCTCGGACTCAACCAC
Organism: Chitinivibrionales bacterium; assembly: GCA_049684795.1. Taxonomy (GTDB): domain Bacteria; phylum Fibrobacterota; class Chitinivibrionia; order Chitinivibrionales; family FEN-1185; genus JBAVGL01. The sequence goes on from JBAVGL010000337.1 coordinate 3,281, forward strand.
TTATTTTCGACAGGCTGGTTTTACGCGCTGCTTGGTTTGCTCTCCGCAAATGTTGCGGCCTGTTCTTCGTCGCGCCAGCTTTCAAATGTGCGCAAAGCCATGGCGCCGCATTTTTTAAGAAGCGCGGAAGACATCAGGCAGCTTAAGTGGTCAATGGAGTTTTCCAATACCCGTCCCCCTTCCGAAGCGACCCGCCTGCTTTCCAGTTTCTTTAAACGTCGGCTGTATTTTTCGGCAACATTAAACCAGGGAAACAATATCCAGGTGGCGTCGCGTTCTTTTTGCTTCCGGGAAATAGGGTCTTTGCTTTTCCACATAAGCATACTTTTCTTTTTTGCAGGCAGCCTCCTGGGAACCCTCCGCGGATGGTCTTTTGTTAAAAAATTTCACGAAGATGAAATAAGCTCCATACGCGGCTGGAACTATCGTGTGCGATGCGACTGGTTCAAAATTGAAAAGAATGATAATGGGACAATTTCCGATTATAAAACAAAACTCACTGTGCTATCGCCAGATTCAACGCCTGTTTTCAGCAAAATCATTGAAGTCAATCACCCTCTTTCTTATAAAGGACTCCGCTTTTATCAATACAGCTGTGGGGAACAATACGATGCAATCGAAGACGCGGACCCGAACCTGAGCGGCCCCGGCATTGATTCGGCTTTGAATTACGCCCCTCGCTATTTTACAGGAATTAAAATATCCAGAAACCCGGGCGCTGTCTTCATCTGGCTGGGTTTTGCGCTCATGACCATCGGCATAATGCAGGTGTTTTATTTTCCTCATAAAGCATTCTGGATATTCATAGAACCCGGCGAAGCCTGTTCATCGAAGATAATTGTCGGGGGCTTTTCGAACCGTCCCGTGTCCGCTTTCCAGAAAGAATTCAAACGGACCTGCTTGTTTCTTAGTAGCTTGCTACAAGAAGGTTGATAAACATGGACTCCATGGCGCAGCAATCAATTGAATTACCTTTTTTCTGGTTGGCATTTATGGCATATTCGATCGCATGCGTCTTGTATGTCGTGTTTTTCGGACTGAATAAAAAAAACGTCGCAATCGCGGCCTCGGTTTTCATGGGCGCCGCGCTTGTCTTTCACACCGCGGCTATAGCAGGCCGTTCGATACACCTTCATCACCTTCCACTAACAAACATGTTTGAATATATAAATGTTTTCAGTTGGTTTTCCTCCTGTTTTTATTTTGTCTATTTAATAATTTATAAACACCATATACTTGGAGCGTTCATCGCTTTTTTAGTTTTTATGCTCATGACGGCGGGATCGATATTGCCGAAAACAGCCGAAATGCAGTTAGTTCCCGCGCTCCAAAGCTACTGGCTGCAAATCCATGTTACGTTGGCCTGCCTCAGCGAAGCTGCTTTTCTCGCGGCTTTTGCCGCAAATATCATGTACATCCTGAAAAGGATTTTCCCCTCCGCATCAAAGTTCTCCGGGCGTCTTCCCGAAATTCAGACCCTTGACCGTATCGCATATAGAGCAATCTGCGTTGGTTATCCGCTTTTTACGGTCGGCGCTCTCTTTGCCGGGTCGATATGGGCTGAGCAAGCATGGGGCAGTTTCTGGAGTTGGGACCCCAAGGAGGTTGGCTCACTTATCGTCTGGCTGGTCTACTCAGCCTATTTACACGCTCGTTTTGTAAAAGGATGGTCCGGAATGCGGGCCGCATTATTAAGCGCAGCGGGCTTTATATGCACGATCCTGACTTTTTTTGCAAATCTCATACTCGGAGGCCTGCATTCGTACGGTTGAGCGAATCAATATGCGCTTTGAAAAGATTAAAAGCTTCGGCGCTCAAAGGATTTTGTCCTATTGCATTTCTTTTTTCCTGGTTATTTCGGTAGTATTCGCATATTGGAATATTGACAAGCTTGGTTTTTCAAGCTATGATGATGAAATCTATGTCACCGGCAATACAAAAATCTTCACGGGGTTGAACAAGGAAAACATAGCCTGGGCTTTTTCCAGTTTCTGCGCATCCAACTGGCACCCTCTTACCTGGATGTCGCATATGGCTGACGCGCAGATTTACGGGCTAAAACCGGCCGGGCACCATCTCACCAGCCTGCTTTTTCATGTATTAAACACACTATTGCTTTTCTTTTTGCTGAAAACAGCTACTGGTGCTTTTTGGAAAAGCGCGCTGGTAAGCGTTCTTTTTGGACTTCATCCCATCCATGTTGAATCGGTCGCATGGATTTCCGAGCGAAAAGATGTTTTGAGCGCTTTTTTCATGTTTTTAACGGTTATTGCGTACGTGCGATTTACTTCGAAAAGAAAAATCGCCTATTATTTCGCGGCTTTAATTTCCTTTGCGCTGGGCCTTATGGCAAAACCCATGCTGGTAACACTTCCCTGCGTAATGCTGCTCATGGATTTCTGGCCATTGAACCGCATGAAAAACATGTCACAGGATGGATCCATATCCGGAGAAAAAAAGAAAAGACGCGTACCTTTGCATCTCATTGTTGAAAAAATTCCTTTTTTTGCTTTCGCTGGTTTTTCCAGCGTGATTACGTTTACTGCACAGCACGCCGGTGCCGCCGTTGTTTCGTTTACAAGACTTCCTTTGGGAACCAGGCTTTGCAACGCGGTTATGTCCTATTACAGCTATATTGGTAAAATCATTGTACCGACCAACTTTGCCGTGTTTTACCCCTATCCTTTGGCGCAATCAATGATTAAGGTGTCAATTTGTTGTATCATCCTGGTTTTGTTAACGATTGTTTTTACTTTATTGCGTCGGAAACGGCCCTATTTGATTTTTGGATGGTTATGGTATCTTGGTATGCTTGTTCCGGTATTGGGCATTGTTCAAGTGGGCGCCCAGGCAATGGCGGACAGATACATGTATATTCCTTCAATTGGACTCTTTATACTTTTTACGTGGACAATTTTTGATGGCGCAAACAGGTGGACCAGACTGAAACCGTTCTTGATTTTCTTCATGGTGATTATCGTGGGGATTTTATCTTATCAAACGCGCAAACAGGTGGGATATTGGAAAAACGATCTTTCCCTGGCCGATCACGCGCTTTCGGTGACGTCGGATAATTATACGGCCTTTGAAATTAAGGGGAATTATTTCATGGCGCAGGGAAACTATGATGCGGCAAAGGAAAACTTTTTAAAATCGCTTTCCATTTGCAAGGTATCGCTGTATCCGCGGCTGCAAATCGGGTGGGTCCTGCTGCAGCAGGGCAGGTACGAAGAGGCGATCGGATATTTCGGTGAGGTGTTGGACAGAGACTCGACGAACGTGATGGCAAATTCGAATTGCGCAACCGCGATGTCAAAGATTAAAGACTTCGACAATGCCCGTTTATTTTATTTCCGCGCTCTCAAAAAAGACCCCGCTTATGTTCCGGCGCTTTACAATCTGGGATTGGATTACGAGGTGTTACGCGAATATGCAACCGCGGAGCGTTATTTCTCGCAGGTATTACGGTATAAGCCGGGCTATCATGACGCTATTTTCCATCTGAACAAGTGCAAGGCCCAAAAATGACTTCGTTTTTATTGTTGGTATAGAATATGCCCCGTTTCAACAAACGCGCCAGGGCGACTATCGCGTTATCATTAAAAAAGTTTATATGGGTCGTGTCTAACGCGTACCACCAACGAAGGAAATCCTCTTTTCGGGGATACAGCTCGGTGTGAATGTAGATATAACCTTTGGGGTTGCAAACTCGTTGCAATAAAGGAAGTTCTTTTTGAATGTCCCTTACGTGCTCGATCGTTTCGCAGATAACCACTATATCGAATTTCGAAGATAGTTGTTCTTTGCCCAGATCATACACCGGATCGTAAGGCTCACAGGCAAATCCTCTTTTTCGCAGCACCCGCGTTAAAACATATTCAGGGCCGCTTCCGAAGTCCAGGATTCTCGGAGCGTTAATGGGAATTCTGTCAACTTTACGGGAGATATCGGTCAAATATTGGACATACTCAGGGTTGTCCGCGCTGTTTTCATGGTTGGCGTAGCGCAGCTTTTCTTCTTCGGGCGAAAGCCATTCATCGGAAGGGACAAAAATCAATTCACAAACAGGACAAAAATGGAACGTCCGTGTTCCGTTCGATCCAAGTGGAATGACATTGGCGGAACTGCAGAGTTTACAGTCCATGATGGGAAATGACTGAACTTATTTGTCGATAGGTTTCCCGGCATGCTTCGAGACTTTTTTTAATCCCTTCATTCGGATCGATCAGCGGCACGCTGTTAAGCCTGATATTCAAGAGAGCGGTCCAGAATTCACCGATGCCCTTGAATCGGGTCATTGAGGTTTTTAAACGTTCGAACTCCCTAATGGCGACATTATCACGGGTTTTAAGGTAGTTCTCCAGTGATTTCTGCATTGCATCAAGGTCATCAAGCCATTCGCGGGTTTCTCTTATTGAAAGGTCAAATTCGCTTTGTGGAATATTACTTGAACCGGTGTTCTTTTCAAACGCAAGTTTGATCAGGTACGCGTCAACCGGGTTGAAGTAGGCATAAGCATTCCTGGACACAGCAACAAGGCGGTAATCACCATCTTTTTCAACCAGGGTCCTGTAAACATCGCAGCGCGGAGAATCGCCCGGATCGCCGTTTGCAATGCACGCGTAAATCGTTTCGGGCAGGACCGACCGCATGCAAATTCCTGTTTTGCACTCCAATTCAAAACAGGGCCTGTCCGGGCAATGGGCGGAAAAAACAAAATGCCCATTGCCATAGGGACCGGTTTCAATTGGATTAGTGGGCCCGAAAATAGCATAGGTCGGGACTTTACATCCTGCCGATGCGTGCATCTGCGCGGTATCGCCTGTTACGCACCCGGCCGCCAGCGAGCATATGGCCATGGATTGACGGAAAGAAGTTTCACCAGCGGCAACAATGCAGTTTTGTCCTATCCCCTGCTGGATACCCATAGCGCTGTCTTTTTCCGATGGCGCGCCCGTAATAACGATCTGCCATCCGTCGGAAACAAGCCTTGAGCCCAACTTAATAAAATGCTCTACCGGCCAACGTTTTGAAGAGAAAGCGGCGCCCGCTTGAAACAGCATCATTTTTTTTTGCAGGTCGCAGTTTTTTTCATTGAGATATCGCCGCGCGTTTAGCTTTTCCTCGTCCTTTAATTGAATTGTGTAGCCGCCTTTATGGGCTTTGACTTCCGCGATCCTCCTGTAGACATCAACGGCATGGAGGTTGTTGCATCGCCTGGCAAAGGCAATTGCATAGAGATACTGGCTCCACTCGTCAAGGACCGCGTGGTTGCCCTCCTTTAAAAAATGTTGCCCTGTGATATTTTTATCTCTTATCAAAGCTGCAATGAAGGACACATAGGGGTGCTGGGACAAATTGATGAATATATTAAAATTCTTGTTCTTAATATCGCGGAGGATTTTTTTTAAAAAATCAATGCCTTCTTCTTCGTTGCCAGGGGCAAGTTTGCGTTTAATTTCTTTTCTGGGGAATGTTATGATCTCATCGCAATACGGATTGTTTTCGATCCCGGCATCGAATCCGTCTTCCACGAAATAAGCGCAAAAGCATCCGGGGTATTTGGCCTTTATCCCTTCCAAAACCGGCGTCGCCATGATGACGTCGCCCAGATTATTGGGAAGCATGACCAGGATTTTTTGAAGAGAATTTGCCACGACAACTACTTATAATCCTTTTCATCGCGGGAATATGATGAGGCGATTTCGCGGCAGGCAAGCAATACTATTTCTTCTTCTGATAATGGCTTCTTACCCATCGTATTAATAATATGTTGGAGCTTTTCATTAAAGTTGTTTTGATGATCGCTTAAAGCGGAATCTTGCGGCATAATGTAGAGGTTTTCTCTAACCCGCCGAAGGGCGGATAAGTTACTGTTTCTTCGTAACGGCAAGAAGAAATTCTAACTTTCCCCAGAAAAATTGTGTTTCAGCGTAGGTTTCCACTTTTCTTAAAACCTCATGAAAGGTTTCCTCATTAACATCTTTATTACACACTGCGCTCATCAACAGCGCGACCTTGGCCATATCGATCTTGAGGTTTTTCCAGCCATAATCTTTTGAGAACAAATGTCCGGCGAATGGCCCAAGCCCCCTGATATTTTCAACAAGTATTGCCGACATGTTTTCATGAATTTGAGGAATATCGGCATAATCTTTTATGCTGCCGCAAAATGCCAGCGTATCTGAAAAAAGTTGTCCAAGTGTCATTGATTTTTCCTGGAGCTTGTTTTCATGCGCGACACAAGACTTGAAACTCTTCCTGATTTCGCGGAGTGCCGGGCGCATTCCCAGCAAAAGCGCCACATCGTATACATGTTTAAGGCGCTGCGCTTCCTTGCCTTTGCCCACGGGTATTCCAAGAGTGTTTGGTCCCAGGGTAAGCAGTTTATCGCCGATTATGCTTGAGGCAAACGGAATTTCGGCCTTTATTTTTGACGCATAGAGTCCGCCGCATTTAACGGGAACGAAATGCGTGGCATAGGGGCTCCGGGTGAGCTGGGCGTCGAGCATGATAAAAGCGTCGTCGGCTTTTACATAATGTGATTTATAAAAGCAATAGTAACTCGCGAGAGGGAGCCAGGGCTTGGTTTTGTGCTGGCGTTTCGTCCATTTCAGAAAAACGCCCTGTTTTTTGACAAGTGAATCAAGGCACCTTTCAATG
>JBAVGL010000338.1:0-3256 GCA_049684795.1 Chitinivibrionales bacterium
CATAGTTCTGTATGCATTCGTCAAGCCGACGGTCGGGCGGCAGCAGATCGTCCCAGATAATAAGCGTGTCGGACGGCACATAATCGAGAATGGAAGCGGACGGCGGCCCGAACCAATGCAGAAACCATTCGATTCCTTCATAGTCCGACACCGTTTTCCACTGGTGTGAAAGCTTCTGGATCGCTTCCGTGGAACCGCTGTATTCGCGGCAATACTGGAGCAGGGCCGTCAGGCCTTTTTCCAGGGGGTCGCCGGAAATGCAGAATTCCTTCATCGGAAAAATATCAACACCCGGCCTTGTGGCCTTCGACTTCTGGCTGAACACGTCGAATTCGCGCACGGAATCCATGGTATCGCCGAAAAACTCGACGCGCACGGGGCCGTCGCCGAGAAAAGGATAGATGTCGACGATGCCGCCGCGGACGCAAAAAGTTCCTATGTCCTGGACCATGGTTTCCCTGCGAAAACCGTTGTCGACCAGCCACATGCACAGCGTTTCGATGGAGATCTGGTCGCCAACCCGCAGCCGGATGATTTTGTTGAAAAGGTCGCGCGGCGGCAGGATTTTCTGCATGAGCGCGGCATGCACCGAAAAGTAAACCCGTTTTTCGCCTTTGAGCAATTGCGAAAGCACGCTGAACCGCGCCTCGACCACCGGGCCGAAGGGAGATTTCATGTTATAGGGGATTGCGTCGCGCGAGGGAAAGAACGAAACCTTGTCTTCGCCCAGCAGCGTCGCGCATTCCTGTTCAAGGATTTCGGCGCGTTTTCCGTTTTCAACGAAAACAAGGACCGTCCGCCCGGTTGATTTGAACAAATCGGCGATGACAAACGCGTCGCTGCTTCCGGCCATGCCCGTAAACACGGACGTTTCCGGTTTTGTTTCAAGCCATTTTTTAACGGCGGGAAATGATTTTTCAGACCACTTTGTGGAAAAATGCTCTATGGACATAGTGGAGAAAAATACATTACGTTGGGGGAGAAAATGCGGCTTGCGGCTATAAATAAAACCTAACAAAAATGAATGTTTTAACGAATTTTAAAGGCTCAACACAATAGGAATTGAAGCAACAAGGTCATTCTTTAAATAAATCCGGGCGATATAAAGACCTGCGGAATAGCCTTTGCAATTCCAAATTGTCCTTTGAGAACCTTGGAAATCGGCGATTAATTTTCCTGAAAGATTTTGAATTTTTATCCTTGAATTTTCAGTCAAATCCGGGCGGATAGAAAAAACAATTTGGTCTTTGAAAGCTTTTATAGAAAACTTTCCCAAGTTCTTGATTCGCAAATTGTGAGTACCAGTTGAAAAAGATCCTGTTAATACGACGCTGTTTTTTCCTTGCGTAAAAGTGATGGTATCGCCAATTGCTATCGTTGGCGAGGAAACTGTATTTAAAAGAGTAATAAGAACCATTGTGCTTTCGGGGTTCCAAACGGCAGAGCCGAGGGTGCCGAATCCACTGAGCCAGCTATGTCCATTTGAAAGTTGAAAAATTGAATTAATATTTTGATATGTAATTGAAAAAATATTAACCGGCTTGTCAAACGTAAGAAGGACATTTGCGCTAGGGCTATTACTTGCGACCGCTGAAAGAAGTTGTGGGGAATACTTTATTGTCAGTTTCGCCGTATCAGAACCCATAGCGTTGGTTGCTATAATGGTATATAAAGTGGTAGCAATTGCGGCAGCAGGCGTTCCAGATAGGATTCCAGTGGTTGTATTAAATGTCAAGCCTGACAGGATCTGGGGGGAAATCGAATACGAAGAAACCGCTCCTCCTTGCGATGATGGTGTGTTCGGAGTTATGGGTGCGCCGACCATATAGATGGCGGGGTTCGCCGAATATGTGAGATTAGTCGGCGAAGCAATGCCGATCGTTATGGAAAGCGTTGCGGTATCTGAGCCAGCCAGGTTGGTAGCAATGACCGTGTATGTGGTTGAAGATGTTACCGTTGTCGGGGTTCCCGTGATAACTCCAGAAGTTGTATTAAATGTCAATCCTGACGTTAGCGAAGGGGAAATTGAATATGAAGAAACGGCTCCCCCTTGCGATGTCGGTGTATTCGGAATGATAACCGTCCCCTCTGTATAAGCAGCAGGATTCTTGGAATAAGATAGATTTTGTGGCGAAGCGGGAATAAAAATATTGGTAGTTATCTGGATATCGGAACCCGTAGCGCGTCGTTCACAATAAAAAATATCGAACGTATAGGTAGAGTCATTTGTCAAACCTAAAGTGTCCACATTAAGTGAACCGGCAGTCGTATTATGAATACCTCCAATGTCCAAGACGAGCTTGTTGTTGATAAAGGCCCAAAAATCATCATCGCCTGCAAATTGAAATGTTAGACCGGGAACTTTGGTAAATTGCCAATGCAGTTCCATGGAAAAAGAGTAATTATGGTTACGCGAGGCAGCGTTGGCTTCATCGGCGCCGAATCCTAAACCATCAAGTGGAAAGAAAGCAGAATTTTGATAAGTGTAGGTGCCAGCAGACCCCGGGACAAAAGTGAATACAAGCGTATCTTGAAAGACCAAATTCTTAAAGGCCGTATCATAATTTACCGTGATGAACGGGTTGCTGCACGTAGTTGTAGCGGGATTAGTATAGTTGGGAATGGTATAATCGCCTGCCGTCCACGGCCTAAACCATTTTGCAATTTGACAATCGAAGTAGGGCATGGATCCAAGAATAGGTTTTCTTTGGGCATCAAGCGTATCGGCAACCATCCCAAGGTGAGTTGCCACCGGGGTTGCTACCTTTTCGAATTCAGGATTGCTGCCATCGGAATGGTAATCATAAAAAGTCACCGGAATTTTGATTGTTGGAGGATATGTTTGGGCATTTGCTTGAAAAAACAGGAGGGAAAACAGAGGGAATGCAATAAAAAGGTTTCCGGTTTGAAATTTAGATAAAGACAGTTTTAAATCACGGTAGAAAACAAACATTAAATTCATAATTCCCCCTTTTTTCCGAAGCCCAAGTAAAACCAACACACTATTGAATTAATATAGATTTGGTCAAGCATTCTTGCAAAGTTAATTGCTTAACACGATTCCAGAATGGGAAAGGCAAGAAAAATCTTAAGGAGTTATTATTTAGGGAAATTGAAAAATACCGAAAAAGGTTTAAGATCGAAATACATCGACCGCGTTTTATCGGCTTCGTCGCTTTCGGTAAGAAATGTGAATCCATTCTTCTTATAAAAAGAAAGCGTCTCGGGATTATTATAGGCATCAAGCGTGATGAAC
>JBAVGL010000339.1:0-2855 GCA_049684795.1 Chitinivibrionales bacterium
GTAAACCATGACCACGTTATGTTTCCGCGCAAGAAGCGACAGTTCTTTTACCGAAGCATCTTCTACAAAGCCGTTCATTGAAAAATTCGACTTGTGCGCCTTAAAAAGGATAGCGGTGCGCTCCGAAAGCGCTTTTTCGTAGTCCGCGATCCTTGTACGGTTGGTGGCGCCAACCTCGACCATCCGCGCGCCGGAAGCAGCCATAATTTCGGGGATACGGAACTCGCCCCCGATTTCGATGAGTTCGCCGCGCGAAACGATAACCTCCTTTTTCTTTGCCAGCGTCGAGAGGGTGAGCACGATGGCCGCCGCGTTATTATTGACAACGATGACGTTTTCCGCGTGTGTCAAGTATTTCAAAAGCTCCGATATATGGTCGTGCCTGCTGCCCCGCGCGGCTTTGGCGCAATCGAATTCAATGGTGGAATAGCCAAGGACGATCGGCGTGATGTCTTCAAGGACCTTTTTGCCGAGTATCGCGCGGCCAAGGTTCGTGTGCAGAACGACGCCCGTTGCATTGATTATCGGGCGCAGGGATGGAGTGCAGATCAATCGTACTATTGACAGTATTTCGGAGACGAGTTCATCGGGCGATGGCGCTGGTTTTCCCGTCTGGACCTTCTGCCGCACCGTTACAATGGCGGCGCGCACGGCATATAACGTAAGGTCCCTTCCATGTCCTGCAATACACCCAACAAGCGCCTCATGCTTAAGGAGCGAATCGACGCTTGGCAATTGAGAAAGGGCTTTTTTTATATTCATGGAACGTGTCGTCCAAAAGCTAAGAGTGCTTCTGCCGAGGGGCAGATAAGTCTCTGTACGCAGGAATTATATACGCTGGACGCGTATATAATTCAGCTACAGAGACTAACGGAGAGGGCAGGAATCGAACCTGCCACAGACGGTGTTATCCGCCCGCTACCGGTTTTGAAGACCAGCCGGAACACCAGTTCCAACCCCTCTGCGCTAAAAATACTTAACGAGCACGCGTGTTGAGAAAAAATCTGCTCGCCCGGTGTTTACGGCTGCCATATAAAATAAGGCCTGAAATTATTTAAAATTCTCAATGCGTGCCGCGACAGCCACAGCTTATTTTTGTGATGAAAAGCCTCCCGGGAAAAGGACGAATGCGATGGCCAAAATACAGAACTTCATGTTCTTTGCCGATATACTCAGCTTCACGCCCATGGACAGTATAAACGGCAGGAAAATGGGGACAATCGATGACGTGTTCGCGGTCTTTGATCAAACATATCCCCGGATAAGCGGCCTGATGCTCTGCGTGCACGGGCGCCAGAAAATAAAAATCCCCTGGAAGAATGTTCAAAAAATCGATGAAAACGCGCGCAGGCTCATGATTGACATGTCGGAGCGCCCCGACGAACCCAACGGCCATGATCTCCATAAAAATGAGACCCTCCTGAAAAAAACGTTCTTTGACAAGCAGATAGTGAACATGCTGGGGTCAAAAGTCGTGCGTGTCAATGACCTGCATCTGCTCAGGGAGGACACCAATCTGTGGCTCGTCCATATTGACGTCGGCATTAAAGGGCTGCTCAGGCGACTGGGATGGCTCAATTTTGTCTCCGGGATTTTCGACTGGCTCCTTTCCTACGACATAAAAGACAAATTCATTTCCTGGAAATACGCGCAGGCCATACCGACGCCGGGAATTCCCAGCCTGCCGTACCTGCAGATCCCTTCCACGAAGCTGTCGGAACTCCATCCGGCGGACCTTGCTGAAATCCTGGCGGACCTTGGAAACGACGAACGCATCACCTTTTTCCGAACCCTCGACAATTCAACGGCGGCCAGGACGCTCCAGGAAATGCCGCTTAACATTCAGATACAGCTTGTTGAAAGCATCAATCCGAAGCGCATCGCCGACATCATAAACGAAATGCAGATGGACGAAGTCGTCGACCTGCTCGCCAAGCTTTCGCACGGCAAGGTGCAGGAATTGTATTCGTATCTGCCCGCCGAGACCGTGGGGGAAATCAAAGACCTGCTGAAACACTCCTGGCACGGCGCGGGAAGCCTTATGAATACGGAGTTCATTGCGGTGCATATAAATTTTGTGGCCGGAGAAGTGCTTAACAAAATTCAGTCCGAGTTCAGCGCCGCCCCAATAGCCGCCCGTCGTGCGGTCGGCGGAGGCGACGACATAACCGTTCGGGCCGGAACGTTCAGGCACGGCGAGCGACTGCAGGACCTGGCCGGTCTGATCGGTGAAGCGGACCCGCACATCGATGCCCGGCCCGCTGCTCGCGGTGAACCGCAGGACGTCTCCGGTCTGCCAATTCAAGGGCCTTGGCAGCCTCCACATCGCGGCGACGTACTGGCCCCTGCGCCTGGTCCCGGGACCGCCGAATTGGTAGCGCAGGATGCCGGTTGGCCCGCCAGCCCCGTTGGCGATCGAGAATCCACCCTTTGCGCCGGGAAATTCAGGCCCGTTGGAAAACTTCCATTCTTTGGGTGCGTTCAAGCCGTCCAACGACTCTGCAACCATAGCCGCCGCAGTGGGGCGCGACGCATCCTGCCCCATGGCGCCGTTCGATCCCGCAATGCCGATCATCACAGCGAGGAATGCGAACAAGATGCTCGAAGAAATCGATTTCGAGTGGCGTGATGCGGTCATCTTGCTCCTCTTGCATAGTTCGGCGCGTCGAATACAGCACCAGGCGCTTTGCGCGCGCGCTGACAGAGCACACACTACCCGGCGACAAGGACGTTCGTCACTTTTCGCGCACCAGCTGATCGAAATAAGCGATCGTCTTTTTCAAGCCTTCGTCGAGTGCGATCGCGGGCGACCAGCCCAGGGCCGAGAGAGCGCGGGATATATCGGGCTTTCGCTG
>JBAVGL010000340.1:0-2996 GCA_049684795.1 Chitinivibrionales bacterium
GAAAAAGATGTCGCCGGAAAAACGTCCCTGGAATTAAATATTTGGAAAAATCCGAACGACCGGGAAACGGTCGTCGAAGCGCTTAAAAAACATGGCCGCATCGATAATTTTGAAACGCAGTTTATGACCAAGAATGGAAATATCGTGGACGGCCTGATGTCCGCCGCCATTATCGAAATTGATGGCATAACACACATTCTTAACATTTCCAGGGACGTTACCGAGCGCAAAAAGGCCGAAAAAAAACAGAAACAACTTGAAGAACAACTCCGCCAGTCCCAGAAGCTGGAGGCGATCGGCCAGTTGTCCAGCGGGGTGGCGCATGATTTCAACAATCTGCTCGGCGGCATCATGGGCCACGCCGAACTGCTTAAACTGCACCTGAGCGAAGGATCCGATCTTCTGCGCCACGCCGCCGGCATTATTTCTTCCTGCGTAAAAGCCGCCGACCTGACGAAACAATTGCTTACGTTCGCGAGAAAAGCGCCCGTTGAATTTAAGAAAATCGACGTGAACTCCTTTATCAAGGAGGCGGCGGGAATCATGGAACGCACCATTGACCGACGCGTTGAAATCGCCGTTACCATCCAGAAGGAACCCCTGTTTATTTCGGGAGACCGGAACCAGTTGGAAAACGCGCTCCTTAATATCGCGATTAACGCGCGCGACGCTATGCCCGAAGGCGGAAAGTTGTCCATAATTTCGGAAACCATGGATCTGGACAAAAACGCATTGGCGAATGGGCATTTTGAAGTAGTGGAGGGTACGTATATAAGGATCATCGTCGAGGATACCGGGACGGGCATGAGCAAGGCGATCAAAGACCGCATTTTCGAACCATTTTTTACCACCAAAGACGTCGGCAAGGGGACGGGGCTCGGTTTGGCAAGCGTTTACGGGTGCGTCAAACAGCATAACGGGTACATCACCGTGGATTCGCATTTAGGAATAGGCACCCAGTTCAATATTTACCTGCCTGTAATAAAATCAACCGGACCGGTTGACGGCGTAAAGGAAGAATCGGCGCTCAATCCAGGTAAAGGAGGCTTGCTGGTCGTGGATGATGAAGCTGTCTACGGCGACATCCTGCGGGAGATTTTCGGAGAACTTGGATACACGGTGCATTGCTGCATGAACGGCGCGGAAGCCGTTGCTTTTTACCGGGAACGCTTTTCCGCGATACAGGTCGTTATTCTCGACATGAATATGCCGAAAATGAACGGGCTGGATTGTTTCAGGCGTTTAAAGGAAATCAATGCGAACGTGAAAGTGATCGTATCGACGGGCTATGGGGAAAATAAAGACCGCGCGACCATGCAAAGCGAAGGAGTGCGCGCCTTCGTGCAGAAGCCTTACCGGACCGCGGAGCTGGCGAATAAAATAAAAGAATTAATGGCATCCTGAAAAAGGACGCCCCCTTGCCCCCGCAGGGGGAGGAAAGCGCCTCCTTGACTGCGGAGAAAAAAGGACGCCCCCTTGCCCCCGCAAGGGGAATATAGGATAATGGAAAAGTATGGAAAATAAATTTACAAGATATAAAGATGGGGGCGTTTCGGGGGCTAGAGGGCGTTTCGCTATACTCATCGTCGACGACAACGCCGAGATCAGGGAGACGAACGCCGAACTCTTGCGGTGCGAAGGTTATGAAGTGTTCACGTACGATCCGGCTTGTCCGGACCATGGCGCGATGTCCAAATCGTATCAGGTGGTCATTCTCGACATAGTCATGCCGGACACCGACGGTTTTACCCTGCGCGAAGAGATCATCAGGCATTCTCCATTCGCCCAATTCATCATCATCACCGCGCACGCGCAACGGGAAATGCTTGACAAAGCCATGGACCTTGGCGTGTTCGCCTTTCTCACCAAGCCGTTTACCGCCGAACAGATACTCTACGCGGTCATGGGCGCTCTGCGCATGCAGGCGCTGGTGAACAAAAACCGGGAATACGAAATGGGCGAAGCCGCGCAGAGCCTGGGGCTTATCGGCAATTCCAAAATAATGGCGGAGGTCAGACGGAAAATCTGCGAGCTTGCGCCGCTCGACGTCCCGGTGCTGATAACGGGAGAATCCGGCACGGGCAAGGAAGTCGTGGCCCGGTGCGTGCACGATTACGGCCGGCGCGCGTCGGGAAGGTTTACCGCCATCAACTGCGCCGGACTGTCTCCCACGCTCATCGAATCGGAGCTGTTCGGCCACGCGCAGGGCGCGTTTACCGGCGCAACGCATACCCGGCACGGGTATTTCGAGGTGAGCGACGGGGGCACGCTGTTTCTCGACGAGATCGGCGACCTGCCGCTTGAGCTGCAAAGCAGGCTGCTGCGTGTGCTTGACATCGGAGAATACAACCGGGTGGGCGACACCGAACCGCGAAAGACCGACGTGCGCATCGTGTGCGCCACGAACAAGGACATTGCGGCAATGCTCAAGGAAGGGGTTTTCCGCAAGGACCTTTTTTACCGCATCCAGGGCGGCCACATCGGCCTTTCGCCTTTGCGCGATCGCAAGGAAGATGTTCCGGCTTTGGTACAGTATTTTATTCAACAGGAGAAGTGTGCCGTCGCGCCCGACGCGCTTGCTGAGCTTGCCCGATACGGCTGGCCCGGAAACGTCCGCCAGCTCAAAATGGCCATGCAGCGCTGCGCGGGCCTGGCCGTCAATAAGATAATCACCCGCGACAACGTGTCACGGGTGTTGGGAACCGCCGGGTATCCCGGGGGCATTGAAGAGTGCGGCCGCACCGTGCCGACATACAGGGAATTTAAAAGCACGGTATTAGTCGCTGCTGAAAAGGACTATTTTCAATCGCTGGTCGATGCGTCGAACGGCAACATTTCACATGCCGCGAGAAACGCGGGAATGGACAGAAAAAATTTCTACGAAAAGCTGAAACAACTGGAAATAACGAACGCTCAGCGCGATTGATGACGCTACCAAATGCAATGCTTGAAATGTTTCCGGATCACCTTGTCTTTCGTTATCAGCTGCGCTTGCC
>JBAVGL010000341.1:0-5008 GCA_049684795.1 Chitinivibrionales bacterium
TCAACCTGCGAATCGATTATAACGCCGCCGCTTTCAGGGATAAAGCCGGGCATGTAAAAGTATTTCTTTACCAAGGGCTGAGGCAGAAGCGACGGCTTCATATGGTATTCCCTGATCCATTTTTCCGCCGAAAGATATTCAAGGTTAATAATAAGAGTGTCGCGTTTCTCCGCCTTTTTCATGACCGCTTCGGGGATTTCGCAGCCCATTGCCTCGACAAGCACGTCCGCCGTTCCCAGCGCGTCAACTAATATATTGTCAAGCTTGGTTGAATCGACAAAAACTATGCCTTCGTGTTGCTGAACGGTTTGCAATGAATTTAT
Source organism: Chitinivibrionales bacterium (assembly GCA_049684795.1). GTDB lineage: Bacteria > Fibrobacterota > Chitinivibrionia > Chitinivibrionales > FEN-1185 > JBAVGL01. The sequence goes on from JBAVGL010000341.1 coordinate 324, forward strand.
GACGGGGAGAATGCTTTTTAGCGGCCCTAAATCGCTTACGAATAGCCGGACATCGCACCATAAGCAGGCCAGTTTAAATTCTTTCGCGAACCGGTAGGCAACGCCTACGTCTCCGAAATTGTCAATGATGTGACAAAAGATATCGAGGCTTTTATAAAGCATAGTACCAATCAGGCAAAAGACCCCAAGGTAATCAAAACAGAATAATTTTCCCCAGTATTCTGTTTACTGGAATAAAATAAATATGTTCTCCGGAATTAAGGTCTTTCCAATCACGCGAATCTTCGGATTCGTCACGGTTATCGCCCATCACAAAAATCATTCCTTTTGGAACTACCAGTGGTCCCCAATTATCGCCTTCCAGGATAACGGTATCGCGTGAATGAAAAACATAATCTTCAACAAGTTTCACGTTGTTGATATAAACGTCTTTGTTCTTTATTTCAAGCGTTTCGCCTTCAACGGCAATTACGCGCTTTACAAGATTATGGTCCTTTAAAACGGGCGATGGAAAAGCTACGATGTCCTTTCTTCTCGGTTTCCTTAGGCAATAAGTGATCTTTTCCATGTAATAGCGGCACCCTACATTTATCGTCGGTTGCATGGAAGGCGAGGTCACCTGGATTATATCGATGGCAAAATACCTCAATATAAATGCCCCGACAATTCCTGAAAGCAATAAAAACAAAAATCGTTTATTGCCCATATGGTTTCTTTTTATTGAAGTTTTAAAACGGAAGCGCATTTCCTCAGGCATTATATTTTTGTCGCATGCGTTTTATTTACAAAATGATTTACGCACGATTGGAAATAAAACCTATTTTTACGTCTGCGGTTTTTCAACAAAGGTCAATAAGGCAAAACCATGACAGCGGCCCCTCTTCCGATCAACGAAATCCGCGAAGAAATCATTCAAGCCTTTCGCCGCGAAAAACGGGTGATTATCAAGGCGCCCACGGGCTCCGGCAAATCCACGCAGGTCCCTCAAATGCTGCTCGACGAAGGCCTGTGCGACGGCCGGATACTCATATTGCAGCCGCGGCGCTTGGCCGCTCGCATGCTCGCCGCGCGTGTGGCTGAAGAACGATCATTGCCGATGGGACAGGAAATAGGGTATCAGACCCGGTTTGAAAAACGGGTCGGCGAAAAAACCCGCGCTTGTTTCATCACCGAAGGCATTTTACCTCGGCTGATGCTTACTGAGCCAAAATTAAGCGGAATTTCAACGATCATATTCGACGAATTCCATGAGCGCAGCCTTTCCACCGACGTCAGTCTTGCCCTTGTGGCTGATTTACAGCGCAGTCGCAGGCCTGACCTGCGGATGATCGTTATGTCAGCCACCATTGATGTCGAGCCTTTACAAAAGTATCTGGATACCGCGACAGTTATTTCGTCCGCGGGACGTTCGTATCCGATAGATATACAATACTCCCAGGCCCCGGCGGCAACGCCGATATGGGACCGCGCCGCCGATGCTTGCCGTTCATTGATTTCCGGAGGGACCGAAGGCGATATCCTGATTTTTATGCCTGGTGTATACGAAATCCGGCGTACAATAGAAGCGATCGGCAAGGCAGTGCGGGGCGAACAAATAAGCGTTTTGCCCCTCTACGGCGATCTTCCGGCGCAGCGCCAGAGCTTGGTGATGGAAGCGATCCGTTGCAGGAAGATCATCGTGGCTACCAATATCGCCGAAACGTCGCTTACCATACCCGGCGTGCGCCACGTGATCGACGGCGGCCTTGCGCGTGTCAATCGCTACGACGCGGCCCGCGGGTTCAACACGCTTTTCACCGAGCCTATAAGCCGGGATTCGGCCGACCAGCGCGCCGGACGCGCCGGGCGTGAAGCGCCGGGGACGTGTACTCGACTGTGGAGCCTTTCGCGGCACGCTGGCCTGGCCCGTCGGATGACGCCGGAAATAGCGCGGGTTGATCTTGCCGAAACCGCGCTTTCATTACGGCAACTCGGATATGACTCCGCTCATCCGTTCCCCTGGTTCGAAGCTCCGGCCCATGCCGCTTTACAATCAGCAAACGAACTTTTGGAGCTATTGGGGGCGCTTGATTCAAGCGGCAACCTGACCCAGGCGGGAAAGGACATGAGCGGGTTTCCCATGCATCCTCGTCTCGCGCGGCTTTTGCTCGAATCCGGCAAACGCGCATGCGTTCGGCTTGCGACCTTCGCCGCCGCGCTTCTTTCGGAAAGATCGGCGCTTGCGGGAACGCCCGATTTTCCGGAAGATGTTCATCGTCACGAAATAGCGTCGGATTTTTATGCGCACTACCGTTTGCTGGAAAAAATCAGCTTAAGCGGCTTCGACCCTGCTTTATGCGCTCGTTTTTCGGTGAATGCGGGAGCGGCAAAAAATATCCTTCGCACGCAGGCGCTGTTTGTGCAGCATTGCAGACGCGCAGGCATGCACACGCATGATGACACAAACGCGCCTTTCGAACTTGCACGCTGCATTCTTCTGGCCTATCCTGACCATCTCGCGCTTCGCAGGGACAAAGGCACGCTGATCTGCGTGCTGCGTGGCAATCGCCGGGGTGTGCTTGCCAGGGAAAGCGTCGCTCGAACCGCGCAGGTCCTGGTTGCCGCTGACATCCGCGAATCAAGAAGCGCGGGCAAAGAAATAAAAACAGTCCTCTCCCTTGCAACGGAAATCAAGGAAGAATGGCTTCATGAACATTTTGAGCATGGGTTTCGTAAAGAATCCACCTGCGAATGGAACCCGGTCACCATGTCGGTGGAAAACCGGACGCGTACCTCGTGCCTGGGTGTAGTGCTTTCCGAAAGTGCAGAGACTGGCGTAATCACGGACCACGCCTCAGCTCTGCTGGCCGAAACGATTATCTCAAAAAAGCTTAAACTGCCGTTATGGGACCAGAACGTGGAAGACTGGATAAAAAAAGTCCAATGGGTGGCAGGGCAATTTCCCGAACAGAGACTTCCTGTATTTTCCGATGAGGATCGCCGTCGGGTAATTTATGATCTTTGCGAAGGAGATTACCGGTTCGATAAAATTTGCGCAAAGCCCGTTCTCCCGATCGTTCACCGGCTCCTTGACGCGCAACAACACAGGTTTCTTGAAGCAATGGCGCCGCAGACCATAGGGCTTCCTTCGGGCCGGAAACTGAGGATCTTTTACGATCCAAAGACAGGGCCGCACGCCAGGACGCGCATTCAGGACCTGTATGGCATGCAAGCGACCCCGCGCATAGCGGACGGACGGGCCGCGGTGATCATTGAGGTTCTTGCCCCCAATAACCGCCCAGTGCAGATAACCCATGACCTTGCCAACTTCTGGGCAGTTCATTACCCCAAACTTAAAACAAGCCTTGCCCGCCGCTATCCCAGGCATGAGTGGCGATGATGAAGAAATTCAAGAAAATTTACGTTGAAATCACCAATCAATGCAATTTGACCTGCGCTTTCTGCCCGCGATCACAACGGCCTGCCCAGACCATGACGGTTTCTTTTTTTACGGAAATTCTCCAGAAAATAAAAAAATATACGGACTACCTATGCTTTCACGTGATGGGTGAACCTCTCATGCACCCGGAACTTGGCGCATTTCTTGACATAAGCCATGAATATGGATTTAAGGTTAACATTACCACCAACGGGACGCTTATTAAACAGATTGGTCCCGTAATTGTTTCAAAACCGGCTTTGCGGCAAATAAATATTTCGCTGCATTGTTTTGCCGGGAATAGTTTGGGACGTATTGAAGACGATTATATTGACAATGTCATTGCATTTGCAAAAGGTGTTCTAAAGGGAAAAAAAATGATCATCAGCCTTCGATTATGGAATTTGCCTGAAAATGGTAACGTTTTAGACGGCAGCCGCATTCTTCAAAAGATCGGACGCGAATTCGAATGCGGCGCCGCGCTTGCCGACCGGTCGAAGGTTCTTGACGGAATTAAACTTGCCGACAATATTTTCCTCAACGGTGCAATCGAGTTCGAGTGGCCGGGTTTTGACAAACAAGACAGGGGAACAACTGGTTTCTGTTATGGATTACGCAATCAAATGGCAATTCTTGTCGATGGAACGGTCGTGCCTTGTTGCCTGGACGCGCAGGGAGCGCTTGCGTTAGGGAATATCGGACGCATGCCTTTGGAAGATATCCTGCAAAACCCACGGGCAAGGTCCATGTATGAAGGGTTTTCGAAGAGGGCGGTTGAGGAGGAATTATGCAGGAAATGCGGCTATCGCAACCGATTTGACTTTATGCAAAAACAGCGATAATGCCTGAATGTCTCATGGAAAAGAGCGCGGTTTCAATTTCGTCTTTGGAAACGGCGCCGCAAACGGAACTCCTTTTTACGGCGCGCACAATTTGTCCAAGGCGCATGGATCGGTCGGAAGGAATTATTTCAAGAAGAAACCGATCCAGGGGAGAGAGCGAAAACACCTGCGCATCCCAACGCTGAAACGGGGCGCATACAAAAACAATATCGGTTGCCTCGACAATTGATTCGCCCAGCGAATAAAGCCGCTTCAAATCATCCAAGCGGTAATTGCAGTTGACACTCTTGCCGTGCGCAGTTCTTTGGATGCGCGTGTCATCGGTTAACGATGATGCCGCAATACTGGAAACGAACGAATGCATTTCCTGCCTGAAAAGTTTTTTTCGTTGCGGAGCATTGAGCATGAGTATCCTGAAAATATCG
>JBAVGL010000342.1:0-12017 GCA_049684795.1 Chitinivibrionales bacterium
GCGGTGCGGCGACGGGAGCGGAAGGCGGCGGCGGGACCGCCGCCCCGAGCGCGCCGGCCTTGGCGGTGGATTCGTCACGCTGCGTTTGCAAAGAGGCAAGCTCCGTTTTCTTTTTTTCGATAAGAGCATTGTCCTGCGCTATCTCGGCCGCCGCAAGCTGCGCCGCGGCCTGCCCGCGCGATGTCGCCATAACGCTGTCCTGTTGTAATCGCCTGCGCTCGTTTTGCGCAATGGCTACCTCGGCTTTTTTCTGTAGTACTACTGTACGATGCGCGTTAATTTCCTGGTGCGCGGCAAGCAAGACCGCGGCCTGTTTGCGCTGCTCTTCCAATCCTTCCTGCCGGGCTTTTTCACGTTGTTGACGCAAATCGGCCATTTCCTTTTCTTTTATCGTAATAAGGCTGTCGACCGATTTTAGCGCGGCTGACGCGCTGCCCAGGGGCATCAAACTTTTCGCGACGCTGTCCTGCTTTACCTTTTCGAGCTGATCGGTGAGCTCGGCAAGCTGCTGTTGACGAGCCGTACTCAGGCTGTCGTGCTTCTTCAGCGCCAGGACGCTTCGCGCCATGGCTTCGGTTTTTGAATTTTCCGCGTTTATGCTGTCCTGCCGCGCCTTATCGCGCCTCGCCTCAAATGCGGCAATGCGCTGGGTTGCGGCGTTGACCATGCTGTCAAGACGCTCCAATTCGCGTTTAGCGGCCCGTTCCTGTTCCTCACGCTGCCTGGCGGCGTTCTTTTCGCTCTCTTCTTTCTGACGTTTGAGCATGGCGATCTCGTTTTTTTTGGCTTCCATAGCGGAGATGGCGGACAATTTGTCCTGCTCAACCGATCGGATTTTATCGGTCCCCGCCTTCTCAACGCCCGCTTTTTCCTTTCTTGCCGCTTCCAGTTGTTGATTAAGCAAAGCGATTTCCTGCGTTTTGGCCGTGATCTGACCATTCAGCAATGCAATGGCCGCAACGTACTTCTGAAGACCCTGCTCATTTTCTTTAGAGGCATTCTGGCTTTCCTGTGAGACCTTCTCGTTTTGCATTGACAGCGCAGTCACTTCCTGTTCTTTTGCCTCAATGAGACTGTCGAGCCGCTTTCGTTCCTGCTGGCTTGCGGCTTTCGACAATTTATCGTGGTTCTGCGCATCAACGACCGCTTGTTTGAGTTTTTCTTTGGTTGATCCCAGCGTTGCGACTTCCCGATCAAGCATTGAGTATTGGGCATTCTGCTTTGCCTGCTCGGTCTTGATCTTCATGATCGCCACCATGGCCGCTGATTCGTTTTTCATGCTATCGGCCCTGATCTGGGCGCGCTGCACCATCAGCTCGGTCTTTTGCTTGCGCGTTTGCATGGCGCCGCTGTCCGCTTTGGCGGATTCGGTTCTAAGCGCGGTGGTAAACCCGTCGATCAAGCGCTGTGATCCCGTCATCTGTACGTCCAGCGAGTCGCTACGCGCCGAAAGCGTTGCAACGGACTTTCCCTTTGCATGTTCGCTGCTGTCAAGCTGCGCGGTCCTCTGCGACGAAGGATTTGCGCTTGACTGGTTCTTTTTGTCAAAATCTTCAACCGCCTGCTTTGCCTGGTCCCGCTTTGCGGTAAGAGCGGCTATATCGGCGTTCGCCTGCACTATCATGGTGTCAACCTGTTTGCGTTTAAGTTCCGTTGTCGTCAGGCCGGAAATCTGCAATTCAAATTGCGCGACTTTAGGCTGTTTTCTGACGACGTCATCCAATTGCCCCATCAGGGTCGTCACTTCATTTTCGCATTGGTCCACCAGTTTTTCGGCCCCGTGTTTGCCTCGCGCCCGTTGCTCTATTGCCGCATCCAGGTTGTTTTTAGCTTTTGAGATGGCGCTGTCGAGCTTTACTTTTTCCATAAGCATGTTCAGGGCCTCCTTGTCGGCCGTCCTGCCCTGCAACTCGTCCTCGGCGCTTGCAAGGGTGGACGCCAGGGGCGCGCGAGCAGTCTCGATCTTTTTCTGAAACGATCCCGAAGATGCCTTCAAACGGTCTCGTTCGTTGTTTATACCGGCCAATTCGCCCCTGGTCCTGGCGATCTGCGCTTCGACTACGGCCTTTTGTCTTGTCAAATCGGACAAATGGGCCTGCTCCTGCGCCAGCGCCGCGGCGCTTTCCCGGGCTTTGCCTTGTTTGCCGGAAATTTCCGCCGTGGGTTGCGTAAGGGCCAGAATCAGGCTGTCCAGCCTGCGCCCTTCATTCTGGCCGCGTTTCCTGATTTCGGCGGATTCGCTTTCCTGCAAAAGCGAGTCCTGGCGGAGCTGGTCGCGTTTTTTTGAAAACGAAGCGATATCATTTTGTTTTGCCTTGACAAGCGAATCCGTGCGGGCCATTTCCTTTTGAAGGGCAATAACGGTCTTGCTTTCACCTCCGGCGTCAACGCTGGAAAGCGCCTGCCGTCTGGTGGTCAAGGCATTAAGCTGATTTGAAGCGGACATGACCATTGCTTCCAACCGGGCCGATTCTTTTTTCGCGTTCGCGATACGCTCATTTTGTTTAACGGCCGCCGAAATGCTGTCTTGCCTGGCCTTGTCGCGCTGGCCGCGTAATGCTGCTAATTCCTGATTTTTATGGCTCAGCTGCAGCTCCAGCGGAGAATTCTTGCCGGAATAGGCCGAGATCTTTACCTGCAGATCGGCCGCGGCATTTATGCTGTCTTGACGTATTTGTTCAAGCTTGGCGTTTAATCGCGCCACTTCCGTCTCGGCCGCGGAAATACGTTGATCGATTTCATCGGCCGACACCTGTACTACAGAGGCCGTTGTCTTGACCGGAACGCCTTTTTTGGCGAAGGAAAACTGGGCCAGGCAACCGCAGAGCAGCATTGCGGCCAATTGCGCAGACAAACCCGTAAATTTAAACACAGGAAAATCCCCCCTCAATTCTTTTAAAAAGGGTAAAGCTAAGGAGCTTTTTAAAATAAATAAGTTTCAGGGGATAAAAAATAATAAAACGATATTTAGTGGATATATAAAAAAGGGGAAGGCCGCCTAAAACCGGCGGCCTTCCTTGAAAAACAATGCTGATAGATACTGGATGAGCGGATTATCTTGCCCAGCCAATAAGGGACGCGGATCCGAACGCCTGTGAATTTGACCCATTAAGCAAATCCAGGCTTCCGCTTAAATCAACGGTCCCCGCGTTACCCGTGCCTTGGATTGCATTGCCCGAAGCGTCTTTCATGTTAAAAACCGAAACATTATAAGCAAACCCCGTCCAGGGCTGGGCTATGCCATCACCGGCGGAATAGTCTGCCGCGGTCGGGAATTTAATGTATGCCCGGTAAACTCGTGCACTGGACCAGCCCGTATTATACCCTAAACCATTGCTGGCGGCAATTGATGGAGTGGTTGGGATCGCCGCAGCGCCCGTGTAGGCCGCAAGCAACGCGGTTCCTCTCGCAAAGGAAATTGTCGGGGACGTGGTAATATCCATGTCTTCCGGGAATGTTAATTCAATATAGTGCGTTGAGTCAACGGACGTCGCCAAATTGAAATTCCAAACTAAATTACTTGCAACCGACACGCCGCCGGCAGCTACATTCGCAACATTGGCAACGCTGACAAAGTCGCTATCGCATGGAGCAACATTGTCGGAATATGACAACGCGGAACTCCAGGAACCGTACAAATCGGCAGCGTACTCAAACACATTGTCGGCATTAACGTCATAAACAGGCCTGATCTTGATGGATATGACATTGCCGTAATTAAACAAGTCGGCAGGATTGGAATATCCGCTTGTTCCGGTCGGTCTCCGTAGCCTTGAAAGCACGTTCTGGCCGTTCAGGTCCGTAGCCGCAGAAAGATCAAGATTGACCTTTATAACCTTGCTGACCGTTCCGGGATCCCACGTATTGTAGGTATTGGTTGGAATAATTGAATTTTCAATTTCAATCCAATCGCCTTCGTATCCTTTTACCGAAACCTGGTACCCGGTAATGGAATCATTATGATGGGCGTTCCAACAGACTTCATTAAAATAGAAATAAACGTGATTTGCGGCAACGACGGGCAATGTCAGACCCGAAACCATGTATGTCGCAATTCCAGGGCTGTACGGAATAATTTTATTCCGCACGGCCGGCGTCAATGAAGTGTCCATGGCTAATACCGAGATCGATTCTTTTGTCAACGTAATGGGACTCGTAGGCACTGTCGAAAAGACAAGCGTATACGTTGGGACCTTGCCGCCCGCAAGACTTGTTGCCAGACCCAGGGCGGGCACATTCTGTACTGTCAATGTGTAAGCCTGACCCGTGGGCGGAGCGGCCTGCTTGAGGCTGTCGACCGGCAGAATGAAAACCGTCTTTTGGTCCGTCGATATGGACACCGTGTAATTGAGTTCGGCTCCCGCGGCCGGATTGCCCTTTTGGAGGATGAAGTACAATGACGGGGCCGCGAGAATTTTTACGTTGTCAACGGCCCTGCTGAACCATAGTTTCAAGGTGTCATGGACGCCAAGGGAGTCACGGTTCACGACTAAGCTTTTGGTAACAAGGGCGCTGACCGAGTAATTGAAGGCGTTATTGTACAGGCCGCCCTTGTTTGCGTCCTTTTTAAGGTTGGTATTGAGCATTTCAATACCGTTTACGGAAAAGATATTAATTGCGGGACGCGTTACGACCCAGTCCGTGGCGGCGCCGCTGTTAAGCGATACCGAAGTGTTTGACGACAACTGGTAAGCGGTAAATGTAATAGGACCATAATCGGGAGTGCCGCTTAGCGTATAATCCGGATTTGAATTATACGTTTCCGCCACGAGCGTGTCCTGAACGCCGCCCTTGATTGTCACGGTTTTGTTCCCGTTGCTCCATGCGTATTGCGCATGCGCCCAGGCTCCAACGCCGCCGAGAGCATAGCCTTTGGTGATATCGACCGCTTCGGAGAACGTGATAACAAGACTGTCGCCCGTAACATTGAATGTCCGGTAGGTCCCGACATTCGCCATGTCGTTCGCGGAAGCAAAACGCAAGCCCTTCACCGTGGTCCAACCAAGGTTAAGAGCCACGGTCTGGTTCTTGAGTCCGCTTAACAGGTCAACATTGGTAATGGAGACCGAATATGCCGTATTGTTCGCCAATTTAATGGGCGGAACCAGCGTGAGCGAATCCCCCGTAGCGTCAAGCTTCAGGTCGTTTATTGTCGCGACGCCGCCCGCCAGATTCGCGCCGAGAAAGGTCGCGGCGTTGATCTTGGCAATGCCGGTGTTGAATACCGCCCTGACCGTGTCCTGTAAGCCAAAATCCGTGCGGGAATTTCCAAGGGCGTCAATGGTGTTCGTGGAAACGACATAAACGCCGGATGACGTAACGGTCGCCTTGAAATCAATCGCGGAACCCTGGATTTTGCCTGACGCAGTTTTTACCTGGACTTTGAAACCGACTTCATTGCCATAGGTGATTGCGACAAGAGCGGCTATCGGCGTGACAAACAAGGTGTCGACATTAACGCGTACGGTCGCATTATACGTGGATTTCGTCTGGTCGCCGTACAGCTTGACGGCAGCGGCTGACGCCGTCCACTGGATTGTCGTGAGATCGGCGCTCAACGGTTCGCTGAATTTTACCCACATCGTGCCATATAACGGAAAATTAGCGAGCTCGTTGCCCGAATTGTCGACCATATTTGTTTTGACGACATACACGTCACGCTCCGTCGTGAAATTCTGCAAAGTCGCGCTGTTATCAATATAGAAACTCGTTCCGGTTTTTGTCTTGCCCGCGATGTTGATATAATACGTCGTTCCCGCGGCAAGATTTGAGACAGGCTTGACAAAAATCGTATCGCCGTCGGTTCTCAGGTTGTAACTGACGGAAAATCCGGAAATGGCAATGGTCGTCGAGTCAAAATCATCGGACATGACAAAGTACGGCGTACCTGTTATAGGGAAAGTCGTAACGCCTATATCGTCGGTGCCGAGAACATTGGAAGCGATGACCCGGACCTGGTTCTGAGCCATTAATCCCGACACAAACGGGGCCGCGTTCGTATTTGCTATGTAGGTAAGCCCGGTTTTGCCCGTGGCATTAAGATATATAGTATAGCTCGTGCCGATCGCAAGATCGGTCTGAGGAATGATTCTGATGGTGTCACCGGAGAGTTTTACGGTCACCGAAATCCCCGCGCCGCCGATCAAAGACGCGGTGGCGGTCGTAACGGAATCTGACATGACCACGACGAATTGACCGTTCGGGGCAAAGTTAAGAACCGGTGCCCCAGGATTATTATTGTAGCGAACGTTGGAAGTGACCGGCGTAAAAGAGTTAACAACATAGAAACCGGAAACATAATTTCCGCCGTTCGCGTTGAAAACCGTGCCTGTTTTGCTCGAGGCGGATAGGACCAGATTATAAGCCGTATTTTGCACAAGGTTCACGTTAGGGGTGATTTTAATGGTGTCGGCGTTGACGATAACGGCCACCGCCGGATTGCCGCCGCCGGTGATCTGGGCCGTGGCCGATTGGACAAGGGCCGACATTTTGATAAAGATCGTCCCGTTGGGGCTGAAGTTCAGCACGGGCTTGGAGGGGTCGTTGTCGTACCGAATGTTGTCGATAAGGGGATAAAAAGTGCTGCTTGCAGTTGTAAAGGAAACGGCGAACGACTTTGTTTCGCCGATGCTTGTCAGCGCGGTAACGGTAACGCCGTATGATGTTGCCGGCTTAAGGGCGTTAAGCGGGACGATACTGATGACTGCTCTGTTTACCGATACCGAAACCGGTATCGGGTTTCCGCTGACCTGTTCGCTCAACGTCACTTGCGCGCTCGCAAGCGTTTTGTTCGCTGTAATGGAAATCGTATCGGTCATTCCGATGCCGTTGATCCCCGTGTTTGTCTTGGGATCATAAATGTTCGAGACGGTGAAAGCCAACCCTCCGACCGTCGCGATATTAAAATTAAACGTGGACGTGGTGCCATCGGACAGGTTCGCTGACACATTGACGGTGTATGTCGTCGATTGCCACGTTCCGTTCGGTTTGATCGTTAGCGTAGTGCCGGAAGTTGAAACATTGACCAATACCGGCGTTGTGCCCATTGTCACTGAAGCGGTTCCTTTCACGATCGAGTCCCTGAACGTGAAAACCATTGAATCCGTAAGGCCCAATCCGTTAATCGCCAGCTTGTTTCCGTCCAAAACATTCGAGGAGGCAACATCTACGAGGCCGCCGCCTTTTACCGTGAGCGTCGTTTTTGAGGTCGAGTCGCCGCCGGCATATCCGAAGGCATAAATGGTCAGATAATATTGGCTTCCGTTAACAAGGGAAATGGACGGCGTAATGGTAATCTTATTGCCGCTTACGGAGCTTGTCACGATGACGCTTTGCGATCCGCTCACGCCCTCAAGCGTGGCATAAGAGACACTGTCAAGGACGTCGGAATACGTGACCGAAATGGCCTGGTTCGGGGAAATCACCAGCGGGGCCGCCTGCAATTGCTTGAAACTCGCGGCATTGATGGGCGTCATGATGATTGATCCCATCGGAACGGAAAGCACCGGTACCAGCGTAGGCGCGGTAATCAACCCTGGAGAGAAATCAATGCCTCCAACAGTCGCGTTCGCCACTATTATAGCGCATCCTGTTGCCACGGGCAGGCCCGAAAAGCTGAACGAACCGTCCGTGCCGGTCGCAACCTGAAAAGCCTTGGGAAAAGCTATGGACATGTCGGCATTGGTGTAGGAAACGCTCACCAAAACCCCCGCTGCCGGGTTTTTCGCGGCCAGCGCGTTACGCTGTGTCATCACTCTGCCCGAAACGGCGCCTTTAAGCGGGAACAGTTTCGCGGTTGCCGCGACATCAAGGTAGGTCAATGTTTTTGACATGGAATCCGGAACGCCTTCCGCGTTGACAACGGCACTCGTGTAAGTGCTGTCCAGCGAGATCCTGAAACTTTGGGCGCCGGGAGCAAGGCCCTCAATTCTTACGCTTCCCAAGGAGCTGGTTAAAACCGTGCTATCTTTATTTTCAGTGGTTGTATAGGAAACTTTCGCCGCCGTTATGGCCGAACCCGTGTACCCGTCAAGAACGGTTGCGGTAAAGGTCCATGAATTTGTGTTATTCAAAACCTGGGTCGGACTGCTTTTTGAACATGAAGAAATCATGAGCATGCCCGTGACGGCGACCAATGCCGAAAGCGCGGCGTAACGCGGACGCAAACCAAATCGATGAAACATAGGGCCTCCTTTTAGGGATGGGTTTTGTTTTTTATCAGAAGTATACATACAAAGCGATGTTCTGCAGCAGCATAAACGGAGAATTGCTTTGGTAACCGTAAACACCGCCGGTTATATATGAATTGTCTTTCGTTTCGATGCCCGATTCATCGGCATTTAATTTATAGGTATTTCCGAAATAATTGACAGCCACGCCGAATTTATAGGTGAGGGAAAAATGGTCCGTAAGAAAAAATTCCGGCGCAAGTCCGATGCGTCCGCTGGTGTTCCATTGGTAAAAAACCGCATCGGGACCGACCATGGTCATATAAGCAAGCTCTTCTTCTTTCATGGTCTCCACCAGGTCCACAAAGGCGCCTATATGCAGTCTGTTGAATTCGGTAATTATAAATTGACAACCTATTTTTGCAAGCGCGGTATTGAGGGGCTGCTTGTACGCTGAATCCGCCCCCACGACATTATATCCCACGCTGATATTTGCCGACCATTTTTGAGTGATTTCATATTTTCCCGAAAGCCCTTCATCATACCCAACCGCCCATTTAGCGGCGCTTTTATCCGGGTCACCAGCGATTGTTGTTCCGCACAGCAAACAAATTGCCCAAAGAATACTTATGCTCCTTGCCATTATGCTGTCCTTTCTTTTGTTGGAACATTTAATGTTTATGAATTCATTGTCAATTTTGAAAACGAAATTAAATAGTACATTTCATGACAAAAAAATGTCAAGAAATAATAATGCCAATATTTCAATTTGAAAATATTTGCAAAATAAGGCCGTTGCACGCGGATAATCCAAGAAATTCAATTAAAACGATACCGGGGAATTTATTTTCTATTGCATTGCACGGCGCTGCCTTAATCCCCGGCCGTTCTCTTAACGGACATACAATAATGGAGGAAATGTGAAAATCGGACTATTCGGTCTACCCAAGACCGGCAAAACGACGCTTTTTAACGCACTAACCAAGTCACAGGCCCAGGTTGCGGATTACACCGTTCCCAAGGCGGAGCCGAACATCGCCATAGTAAAAGTAGGCGATCCTCGCGTGACCAGGCTGTCCGAAATGTACAAGCCCAAGAAGACCACTTATGCAACCATTGAATTCGTTGACTTCGTCGGCGTCTCCGAAGGCGCCATAAAAGACGAAGACGCCTTTCCTCCCGCGCTCATGAAACTTATTCGAAGCGTCGACGCCCTTGCGCTTATCGCGAGGGCATTTCCAAGCGACCTTGGCGGCGAAGCCGGCCCGCTGCGCGACATCCGGACGATCGACGAAGAGTTGATCCTCTGCGATCTTATCGTATCTGAAAAAAGGCTCGAAAAAATCAGGGCCGGATACCAGCGCGGACAGAAATCGGACGCCCTGCTGTTCGAGGAAGAAGTGCTCGCGAAAATCGTCGAACAGCTTAATAAGTCCCTTCCGGTCCGCGACCTTTCCTTTGACGAAAAAGAAGAGACCGTCATACGCGGATTCCAATTTCTTTCGAAAAAGCCCGCCATCGCAGTCATCAATTCCGACGAATCATCCTTCGGCGCGCACAAATCCATATTGGAAGAACTCGGGAAGGTCCATAAGGCCGTCGAGTTCGCCGGAAGTTTTGAAATGGAATTATCACGTCTTGAAGACCCAAATGAAGCAAAAATGTTCATGGAAGACATGGGTATCAAGGAGTCCGCCCGCGACCTATTGACGGCCGCCGCCTACGAAACGCTCGGCTACATCAGTTTCTTTACCGTGGGGGCCGATGAAGTGCGGGCGTGGAACATCCATAGAGGAAGCAGCGCGGTGGCGGCCGCCGCGGCGATCCACACCGATCTCGCCCGCGGGTTCATCGCCGCGGAATGTTTTTCCTACGCCGATTTGACGGAATGCGGATCGGAAAAGGCCGTAAAGGATAAAGGAAGGTTCAGGCTTGAAGGGAAAGATTACATTGTCAAGGATGGAGACATATTGAGCATCAGGTTCAACGTGTAACAGGTTTCCGCCTCCATTCCCTTCCAACCTTGAGCAGCAGCTTATGACCGGGAACGCTGGGTAATGGCGTAAAATAGCAGATTTTCACATATTCGTACATCAAGATAACCAACGTGCAGAATATCCATACGGTAACCGCCTCGATGGGCAGGCCGTGCCAAACCCCAATAAATCTGCCGAGCATGGCGCCGTGCCGATAGTCCCAATAGCCCCGAGGAAGCGCAAGCGTTACTTCCCAAATGATGGAAATGAGCACGGTGACAAGCATGGAAAATATAAAGGCGCGCCAGTTGATAAATGATTTCGTGACGCGATAAAAAAGGAACGACGGCAGATATGCCGTAATGATCAAAAACATAAAATAGCCGGGAAGAAGCGCCCCCGTCGGGTTAAGCAATCGCTTTGCCGCAAAGGCGGCGGCCATCATAAAAAGCGCGTACCATGCGCTTCTTAAATGAACATACAATATCCGTTTGAGCCGCGCCCTGAAACGCGCATACCTTTTGTCGGGAACATTGTACTTTTTTAGAAAGTACTCATCACAGAAAACATAAACGAAAATAATGAACCAGAACCCGGTCACGTAAAACACGAATTCCTCAATGGGAATACCCTTAATAAAAATGCCGAGCACGGCCCGCGCGTTGGGAAACAGAAAAAAAAACTCCGCGAAAAGAAGGTCTAACGCAATGCCGGTTGTTGCCAGCGCAACGACCGTAACGATCAACGCGAAGCTTTTTTCAGGCGACAAAAGCCGCTTTTTAATGAAAAACGCCGTCATTGCAATAATCGGGACGATCCATATCAAGAGAGAAACGGTGTATTCGGGCATGATCATAAAAATATTTACAGTTTGCGTTAAAATCCTTGTATAATGCGTTTGAAAATTATATACTATTAAAATGTTTTTCGCGTTGAGCGCCATGCCACTGAAATGGTAACAATATGATTACGGTTGTCTATTTCGGCATTGCGGGTTTGCTTTTGTGCCTGGAATGGGCCATCAGCGGCAGACGGTTGTGGGGGTATTTAGCGGCCGGACTTACCTTCGGTCTTTACAATGAAATTTGTTTTGAGTTCTGCTGGGACTACAGTCCGATGCTAAGACCGATGATCTGGCGCGATGTTCCACTGTTGATTATTCTGGGATGGGGCCTCATAACCGGCCTCAGCCTCTCCATTTCGGACCGGATGGCCCGTTGGTTAAGGCTGAAAAATCCATGGCCGCTCAAGATGCTTGATGTTTTGTTTTTTTTCTGCGTTGGATACCCCAACGAACTGCTCATGTCGAAATTGGGGTATTGGAAATATAATTTTCCTCTTTTGGCGGTTCCCTGGGCGCAGATTTTCGGATACGTTTTCGTGGGAATAGTGGTATCGTTTGCCGGGCGCGGTTTTCAAACAATGCTTGACTTCGGATTGAAAAGGAAAAGCCTTCCGTGAAGCAAACCGATTATTTTTCGATACATATACGGGAATACTTTACGGACGAAGCCAAAATCAAGGCCGACGTCCAATCACAGATGCTTTTCCGATATGTCATTATCAGTTTTGCCACGCTTTTTTTGTTTTTTTTCCGCCACCAACTGCCGTTTCCCTTTCCGCAATTTTTCCTTGTCAGTTGCGCTTCTTGGCTTTCGAACATGGTGCTTCACCTCATATCGCTCAAAAAGAACATGCTCAGAAGGACGTATGGGTTGTTTCCCTATATCGACGCGTTGATCGCCCCATTCATTTTCCAGTGCTCGGGCGGTTTCTTAAGTCCCTTTGTCATCACTCATATCGCGTCGAACATGGCGAGCAGCATTGTCTATACCCGGATCAAAAACCTCTCCGCTCAAACATTATTTATTCT
>JBAVGL010000343.1:0-3412 GCA_049684795.1 Chitinivibrionales bacterium
GGTGAGCGCCTGTTCTTTTTCCGGAAAATCAAGGGCCTGATTCATCAACGCGGAATAGAAACGCAGGGCATTTTCATTTTTCTGGAGCATGTGCGCGAGCTTAGCCTTGTAAAACAATGCCCGTGCAAAAAGCTGGCCGTCGGCGGACCACTGTTTTTCGGTTTTTGCCAGGACCGTGGAGGCTTTTGCAAAATCTTTCTGACGTATAAGGGCTTTGACCAGTGAAAGGGACGCTTCCGGCGATTTTTCCTTGCCCGAAAATTTGCTTACATACCGATCGTACAGCATTGCCGCGCGCTCATTGTCGCCGTCCTTTTCAGCGCACACCGCGGACTCAAAAAGCGCATTCTGAGCAAAAAGTTTTCCTTGTCCACGGCCCCAGACACGGAAAAACGATTCCGAAGCATTTTTGTAGTCCGCCAGGGACTTATAGGCGTTTCCCGCCTGAAGCAGGGCATCAACCGCATTACGGTCCTGCGGAAACAACCGTACGAATTCCTCGAAGGCGGCGGCGGCCCTGGAAAAATTTGACGTCCGAAAATAGCACAGCGCGATTTTATAGTATGCCGTTGGACAATTTTCCGGATTCTGTTTCAGCGAATTATGGCTTAAATCGATGTACGTTTGATATCTGTCCGCGGCCGAAATATAGAGACTGTCATTAAAAAAATGCTCGGCCAGATTAAATACGGACTGCTTTTCATCGGCGCCCATGGCCGGAACAATCAATGCAATCAGCGCATAGAAAAAAACTTTTTTACGACCATAGGTTGACATGGCAGTTTTCATCCTCAAATCGCCCGGATTAGTATTTAATCTCTTAAAATAACATGAGATTCATGCTATAATTGCAACTTTTTCGCAGATTTTTGAGGCAGCCTCAGGGGTTTTGCCGAATAGCATTCGTGCAGGGACGGTCCGTTAAACGCCCCTGCATGGCGCGCATTTTCACGTTAAAAACACTGCTGTTTGGCTTTCCATTGGTCATCCCATTTTTTTATCCATGCCGCAAGATCGGAAGGTACATTACAGAGTTTGTTGTCCTGAAAATCGAAATATTTCAGGGACTTCATTTTCATGATGCTTTTGGGAAGATCGGTGAGTTGGTTTCGCATGAGATAGAGCTCGCGAAGGGACGTGAGTTTTGAAATGGCCTCCGGCATCGTCGTAAATTGATTGCCCCAGAGCTGGAGCCACTGCAAATTGGAAAGCTTGAAAAATTCCGGCGGCAGTGTCGCAAGCTTATTGTATCGTAAATCGAGCTGAGTCAGCGATGTCATGGACCCAAGCCAGGCGGGCACTTCGGAGAGCTGGTTGTTCTGCAACTCCAGTTTTTTAAGGTGCGTCAGTTGCGTCATTTCCTGGGGAAGCTCGGCGATATCGTGATTGCCGGCCGAGAGCGTCGTCAGCTCGGTAAGATTGCCGATACTCGGAGGAAGGGTTTTCAGGCCCTGATTGCCGACTTCGTTGTCCCTGTGGCTTATATCAAGGGAAACGATCCTGCCCGACGAATCGATTTTGGCGACGCTTTCCACGGTCACGCCTTTCATTCCCGCGCTGTCGAGAATGGCCCGGACCACGGCCATATCTCCGGCATTCATCTGCGCGCTCAGGTTGAATATCAGGGCCCCGCAGATCATAATGAATAAACGGCTCATAAAAACCTCCTCGAAAAAGTGGCTTAAAGCATATTTCCATTTGTAAAGTATATGATTTAATATATATTCGTCGCGGGCGGAAGTCAACGGTTTTGGCGTGCAGGTCGGGGCAATACGAAGGGAATGTTCACGGAATAAAGCTTTTTTTCCCGATCGTAGCTTTCTCGGTCGAAAAAAAGAAGATAGTCCTCTTCAATCCATTGATCTATTTCATCAATCGTCCGCAATGATGGGGGCAATGCCTCTGTTTTAAGAACCGGCAAATTCAAGTCACCTTCCATGCTTAGCTCCCACTGCATCGATAACCCTCTGGTATAAACCGGTCATTTTGTAATTCTCAAACATATTCCTAATAATCTCACTATGGGGATCGATATCGTTGGCATTCATTATCTGGACAATATCCGGAAAATCCTTAAGTTCCCTCATTTTATTTCCGGCGATTGAATGAAGTTTCATTGCAATAAGATGTTCCAGGGACGGAACAATAAAAGGTTCGCCGGCAATCAGGACTTTTTTTCCGTTTTCAATAAGCGTTTCTACAGTAAGCGTATCGCCAATTAAGAAGTCGATGTCACGGAGTCCGACCTTCCAGCTCTTGAATTGAACAAAAGCTTCCTGCCGGCTAAGTACCGAATATCCGGCATTAATAATATCCTGCTCAATTTTTATCGAAGATTCCTTAGTGACCATGAAATCAATATCAAATGTCATCCTCTGGACTTTATGTGCTATTAAAGCGTATCCCCCAACCAATACAGCCTGTACATCGTGTTTTTTAAACACCGATGAAAGGAATTTAAAAATCGACCCTTCTATGGTCGGTTGAGACATGACATTGATTCCTATTTCATTTTTTACCACTGAACATACTTAAAAATTACTATTTTGCCAAGGTTTTCGTAAAATTATTTACGTCTTGTCCCAATTTGTTTCTACCATTCGATTCCACTATCATCTTTTTCAACCGGTTTCTGCCGGTTGAGGTTTTCCATGCCCGTTCTTTGATCATCGCTTCTTTTATGGTTCTGGCCTTCTCGATGGAAAACATCCGGACGGGCTTGTGCTTTTTCGTCCAGTCCGCGCCGCCTTTCCCGGAGACATGCTGGTTCCATCGGTTTTCCAGGTTTTTTGTTTGCCCGATGTAAATGGATTTGTTTTCGCATTCGATGGCATAGATATGCCAGGTGGGTTTGGTTTTTCGTTTGGGGGATTTTGGTTTTGTTGGCATTATTCTAGATAAGGCATTATTTAATCCTGATTTTATTCGGAGGTATTATTTTAACTTTGCCCTTTTCCCACACTGCGATTTCTATTCCCGCTTTTTTATGGTCCTGCAAAGCTTTCTTGACACCGGCACGAATGCCTTTATCAATATTATCCATTAATTGTCGCTCGGATTTTAGGCTCATTTTGATTCCTCCTGTATTTTTAACCAAACAGCTTCATTAATAATTTCAATTTTTCTTCCAATATATTTTCTATTTATCAATTTGGGTTTTGCATAAGAATTATCATATATAGTCCAGTTATCAACTTCAGGTATGTATAGCTTAAAAAAATTCTCAACACCTTTTTTATAACGTCGGCGAACGGTATCTTCCGGAATTGAGTGGCCCCCATTTTTAACCCGGATTGCGACCCTTTTTAGTGCCAATTCAGGACTTTGAAGCCATAAAAAAATAATATCCGTCGAATATCGGGCTCGTTTACATTTTTGTAGAAGATTAATAAAGCTTCTCGAAGCCATGGTA
>JBAVGL010000344.1:0-1678 GCA_049684795.1 Chitinivibrionales bacterium
GTTTTGAACTCAATGCGGTCATTTTTTCATCTTGCTGTTAATGGTACGATCGGTTCTACAACAGTAATATAGCCTAAAAATCGGTTTACCGCAAAACATATTTCAAAATAATGTAAACAATAGTTTACATTAAATTTAATTAAATAATATCTTATTTAGTTATAAATCAATTAGTTAAGATAATTAATATAGAGTATAATAATTAATTTATAGCATTATTTTGTTTACACTATACATATAAAGAAACATGATTAATTGAATAAAACGTTTGGGTCAACGCTTATTTCGCAACAACAAACAGGGATCTTTAATGCGATTTTTTATGAGCGCTTGCTATCCGGGATTGAAAAAACGAAGCAGGCATATTCCTTGGGCGTTTCCGACGAATTCTTTTAAGTCAATGCTCTTTCCGACAGGGACGCGGCATAACAACTTTCCCAGGGTAGTGTAGACCCCGCACCATTTAAAGGCCTTCCTGATTCCGTCCGGGACAATAAAACGGCTTGCCGTCACCGTAAACGTCATGTTCAATCCTTCATTACGCGCGTCGGCGCGATTATCGCCAAGGGCAACGTTGCTCGTCGGCGAAAGCGTCGGCCACCCGCTGGCCGTCCAATACAAAGGCCTGATAATCAGTTTCGATTGTCCGTTCGCGTTCGCGTCATACGAATGGCAATCAAGGAAAACGGTGTCATGGTCGGTGAAGAGGCTCTGTCCGCCCGGTCCTTTCCAGCGCGTATCGCCCGACCATAAAAGCGTTCCGCCGCCCGAGGCCATTGCCACTCCGCCCTGGTCGGAATAGGGTCCGGTCACCGTTGTTGAACGGCCGAAGCGGATATTGTAGGTGCTGTTGACTCCCTGGCAGCAAACGTCCCACGAAACGAACAGATAATAATACGTCCCTCGTTTGATGATAAACGGCGCCTCGATCGCTGTGGTCCCGCCGGTGCGCGCGGCGAGCGAGGTCAATGCCGGCGAGCTCGCGGCCGGTTTCCCCGTAAGGGTGTCAAGCTGAACGAGCTTGACGCCGCTCCAGAATGATCCGAAAACAAGCCACAGCGCCCCGTCGGAATCCTGAAAAGCGCTGGGATCGATGCAGTTGTAGTTATTGCCGCTTGTCGACCGGATGACCATGCCCTGGTCTTTCCATTGCGCGGAATTAAGCGTTGGACTTGTGGCAAGCCCGATGGCTGAGGTATTGCTGCCGAAGGTCGATACCGCGTAATACATCCAATACTTTCCGCTTCGAAAAGAAATATCGGGCGCCCAAATGTCCGTACCGTTGTTATCGGGCACGTAGGTTGACAGCCAACCGGGGCTCGCAATGGATGATCCCGCCTCCGTCCAGGTCATTCTGTCCGGGGAGGTTTTGTGGGGTATGAGATTGCCGGTATAAAAAACATAATAGGTGTTGCCTTCCTTGATGATACCGGAAGGATCATGAATGTTGATATTCCCCAGTAAAGGATTAACGTAAACCTGAGCATCGAGCGCGGCGGGAAGCGATAAAAAGAATACGGCGGTGATTTTTAAGAAGAACTTCATACGAACACCCTTTTTCTCTCTGGTAAAATACTCGTTGCGCTCGGCGGGAAAAGACATTTTTTCACTGTTTCCTTGCAGAGAACTTTTTTTCATGACCTATTGTTTTGTTTGGTTTTTTGCCGTATATTAATGG
>JBAVGL010000345.1:0-5463 GCA_049684795.1 Chitinivibrionales bacterium
ATCATAGAGCGACGGGAAACCCAGCGCAAAAAGCGGCGTTGCCGAAAGGGGCAGAAAAAAAATGGAAAGAACGGTTAATGTCCTCCTTTTCCCAGGGGAGCAAAGGCAGGCGATAATAAATCCAATAGGAATAAATTGCGCGGTGATCTGGATAAAATTCATCAGTCCCTTGATCGACTCCGTGCCATGACTGGAAAACCTGAGGAAACTTCCCAGTTTTGAGGCGTTTTGCACGGGTGGAGCAAAATTAAAAAACAAAAGCAGCATGGTCACCACCACCAGCAGAAACCAGGCAATGGAGCCGCGATAATGCCGTGATGCAAACCATTCCGTCACCAGCCCGGCAAAAATGCCCGCCAAGACCCCTGAAAAGCTTCCCCAGCTCGGAAAACGTGAAGTCATAAAAAGTTGCATACCTTCAATGAGGATGGCTACGGTCAAGCCAAAATATATTGTCGCTTGATTAACCATTTTTATGTTCCACTGCTTAAGGCACATTGCCGACATAAAAGATAATAAAGCGCCGTAATACAGGAAGACCGTAAAGTCTTTTTTGTTAAGGTCCCACAAATGGCTTGTGGAAAAAAGAATGTGCAACTTTGAGGCAACTTCGCTTCGGTCGATCGCAAAATCAAAAGGCGCCAATCCGCCCGCCAATGTAACGAGCGTTACCCCCATGAACGGGAAGGCTGTTTTTACTTGTGCAAAGCGCGCAACGTGATTGCTATAAAAATGTTTCATTGACGAAGGTTTTATCAGGCGGGCGCATATAATTCCAACAAGCGTTCCCAGCGTGTTGGTGATCAAATCGGTGTCCGAGGTGTTCCTGTCGACGGTAAACATTTGCAGGAATTCCACCAAAGCGCTGAGGCATGTCCCAAGCAGCGTAAGGACAATGACCCTGCGCGTGGCCCGCCATTTATTGTTCTGTAAAGAATACAGGCCGAAAAAGCCGAAGGGTATGAAAAACAGGACGTTTGCGATAAGATTGCCTCTGGGGAAATATGCATGGACCTCGGTATTATAAAAAGGTTTCCAGCTTATAATACTGATGTTGTGTTTAAGCTCGGCATTTGATTTGATTACATTGAAAGGTATCGTCGTGGCATACACGATAAATATCGCGTAACTGAGCCACAGAATCGTTGAGAGAGGGATTTTTCTCATGTGTAATTACTCAGCTTCGCTCACTGAGCGAAGCTGAAGTGAGCAAGCGCGAAAATAGGTCCTCTTCGGCACTTCGGCGCGGCTCGGTACAGCGCTTCGCTCAGGGAACGTGAGGCATCATTTTTTTACTTTTCAATTTTTTTGTTCCAGCTTTCAATGTCATGCCGCATACTGTCCAGGAGCGTGGTCGCGTTTCCTTCGATGGCTATAGTATCGATGCGGTCGCCCTGCGCGATGCTGTTGACAACGTCCATGTCTTCCGTGCCGACCACTTCGCCGAAGACCGAGTGGTGGTCGTCGAGCCAGGGAGCTGGAAGGTGTGTGATGAAAAACTGGCTTCCATTGGTATTGGGGCCCGAATTGGCCATCGATAGCGTGCCCGGTTTGTCGTGGCGCAAATCGGCGACGAATTCGTCGCGGAATTTATAACCGGGTCCGCCGGTTCCGTTGCCTTTGGGGCACCCGCCCTGGATCATGAATTCCTCGATGACGCGGTGGAATTTGAGATTATTGTAAAAACCATGGTTCGCAAGGTTTACGAAATTTGCAACGGTAAGCGGGGTTTTATCGGGGAAAAGCTTCAAACGGATCGTTCCTTTTTCGGTGACGACGCATGCTGTCAAGTTAGCGGGAAGGACGGTTTTTTTATGTTTTTTCTTCGCCATGATACATGGTCCTTTCGTGTAAATTTTATGAAAAAAGAAAGCATGAAACTACGTCATACGCTAAAGAAATGCAACCAAAACATGGTTACCGGAATTGGGCTATCGTTTCCATGATGAACCCTGATTGCTCGCGTAAATCGTTGATTTCGCGCTGCCAGAAGGCGTCGCTGCCCCAGTCGGGAAAGTTCCCGCGGAATTGAAAATCATCCACCTGGCGGCTGCACCAGGCAAGAAAGTAGATCATGCGCATGGCGCGCAATGACTCGATGCACTGTAGAGATGCCCTGTTAAATGTACGGAAACGCTCATAACCTTCCAGGAATAATTCGATTTCATGTTGTGATTGCATGACCCGGTTGGGCAGCAGGAGCCACAGGTCCTGCACCGGCGGCCCCATGGACATGTCGTCAAAATCGATTAAAAGCAGCCCCTCATCCAGGCGGTCCAGAATATTGCCGCGATGACAATCACCGTGAATCCGTATACGCTCGGCGTCATCGAACAGCGGCGCGCTCACTTCGATGATCCGGCCGGCAACGGAACGAAATGGCTCGCGAAACCGGTCGGGTATGACCGATGAGCACAATTGTTCAACCTCGCGGAACGTTGACAGGCGCGGATTTATGGTAATGCGATTGGCTGCCGGATATTTTTCTCCGCTCAGATGGAGCCTTGCAATGAGCGATCCGAGTCGCGGCCAATCGTTTTCGCTGGTAATTTCGAGCTGGCGGCCCGACCGTTTCGGGTAGACCGCAAAAAGCATGTCGGCATGCTCGCCGATTGTGTTCTTATTGACAAGCAGCATTGGGGCAACCACCGGGATCTCGGATTCCAGGCAATCAAGGACGAACCGGTGCTCATCTTCAACCGCTCCACGGCTCCATCGGCCGGGACGATAGAACTTGGCGATTAATTTTATCCCGTCCTGGGTCCTCAACTCATACACCCGGTTGATATAGCTCGGCAAGGTAATGGTGAGCCCCGTAAGTCGAACGTCAAGGGCATGTTCTACCGCGGAAAGGATTTCATCAGGGGTAAGGCGCTCGAAGGACATGACAGCCTACGCAAACCTCGGTTTGCGAAAATAAGTTTTCTTCCTTTTAAAAAAAGGTAAAGCTTGTTTTACTTCGCTTACAATCCTGTGCTCCGCTGGATACGCAAACCCCGGATATTCCTTAAGTTCGAAGCGTTTATTGGTAAGATATTCTATTCTTTTAAAATATTTCTCTTCATCGTTCGAAACAAAGGTAAAAGCGGTGCCGGTCGCTTCCGCCCGGCCCGTCCTCCCGATCCGGTGAATGTAATCCTCCGAAAAAACGGGCGTGTCGTAATTAACAACATGCGATATCCCTTCGACGTCGATGCCCCGGGCCGCAAGGTCGGTGGCCACCAGCACCTTATATTCGCGGCGCTTGAAGCCTTCGAGGGCCTGATGGCGCTGGGACTGAGAGCGGTTTGAATGTATTGCGGCCGACTTGATCCCGCACTGGGCCAGCCGTTTGGCTATTTTATCGGCGCCGTGTTTCGTACGTGAAAAAACGAGCATGGTTTCAATTTTTTCCTTGTCGAGAATATGGACGAGCAGGTCCGTTTTCGTGTGCTGGGAAACGCAGTAAAAGTGCTGTTCGACCGTCGTCACCGGGGTGAAGGGCTCTCCGATTTCGATGAGCTGGGGGTTCTTCTGTATTCCCGCGACCAGGTCGCGCACTTCCCGTGACATTGTTGCCGAAAAAAGCATCGTCTGCCGCTCCTTGGGGACCTTGGCGATGATGGCGCGAACCGCGTTGATGAAGCCCATGTCGAACATTCTGTCTGCTTCGTCAAGCACCAGAAACTCGATGCGCGAAAGGTCGATGCTGTTTCGCTCCAGGTGGTCCAGCAGGCGCCCAGGCGTTGCGACGACAATGTCAATACCCTGCCTCAAACACGATAATTGGGCGCCGATCCCAACGCCTCCATAAACGGACAGCGACTTGAAGCCAGTAAATTTCCCGTAGATGCGGATCGAATCGTCGATCTGCTGCGCAAGTTCACGGGTCGGCGTTAAAATGAGCGCACGTGGAAAGCGGTGCCGCTGTCCGTTGAGGCTGCTGTGCTGCAGGCGGTCAAGAATAGGCAGTACGAAAGCCGCGGTCTTGCCTGTTCCGGTAGGAGCGCAGCCGATGATGTCTTTGCCGGCAATGGCAAGCGGTATGGCCTTCCGCTGGATTTCGGTGGGGGAGCTGTAACCCGATTTTGCAACTCCCTGCATGACTGCGGCGCTGAGGCCGATTGCTGAAAAACTCATAAAATTCCTCTAACCTCATGCAATGCAATTGCCTTCCAGGCATTACACCATGAAGTGTTTGAAAAATGTGGGTGACGCGCTACTTACTGATGGAAACAAGCTGGAGGTAAAGAGGAAAGATACGAAATCCTGAAAAACCCTTTGCCGATAATCATCCGAGAGCGGGTCTGGTTGTGCCGTCTCTCAAAATTGATGCAATGGAGACGGATTCTGCATATGCAGAACATAAATATAATTGTTGGTCAAGACTTTGCAAAGGAATTATTTATTGTAAATTAGGCTCTTGAAGAACCATGGCCCGTTCTCGGATTCGGGGTTCTTTGCTTCCCGCCAGGTACCAAAGGACAATAAGTAAAGCCAACGCATACTTGTCCCATCCCACGTGCGCCTTGAACATTAATAAAACATTCGAACATAAAAGCCAGAAGGCCAGGTTGATTTTTGAAAACCTGATACACGCAAGCAAGGCCAGAATATAGAAAATGAAGGGTTTAAGGTGGTCGGGTAAAAACAGGCAGACAAATCTGTCAATAAGTCCCATTTGAGGATGGGGATAATGGATGTTTTGTATCGGAGGAAACATAATGAATAGTATAAATAAACCGATTGCGATGAGGGCGTTTTTTCTGGAAGGGAGTTTTTTGAAAAAAGAGGCGTCCCTGAAAAGCAGCAATTCGGGTATCACATAATACGCGCCGATGCAAGCCAAAAAATAGAGGCCGTTGTTGGGCAAAAGAAAACTTAGTTGTGTGGTTGCTATACCTTGAACCGCGACCTCGCTTTGGGGACCGAAACCGCCAAAAAAAATAATCCAACCGGCAAGAGATGCAATCGAAATCAACAGCAGGAAAAGAGGATACCATGCTTTGAGAAGGTCGTGGCGTTCCTCGTATGCCGTGTACATGAATAAGGCAATTGGGAAGGCAACCATATACTGTCGCGAGGAAATTGCCAGCACAAATGAAATGCATCCCAAGAGAAATCTGCTTTTTAAATACAGTACAACGCCAACAAACGCAAAAAAAACCGCTATAATGTCCGTGTAAAGATGAATGCTGCACCCGGTAAAATAGGGGAAAAGAAAAATTCCAATCACGGACAAGACGGAGATTTTGCCGATTTCTTTTTCTTTAAAAAAAATGATGAGGATTATTGCGAAAGAAAGAATAAAGTTTAGAAATCTGCCGGCGGCAATGCCCTTATGAAAAAGATGTTCAATGGCGCCAAAAGTGACAAAGGGAAGGGGCGTGCTTAATTCATCGTAATTTTTCAGTTGATGAAGGGTGGGAATTAATTTTGCGCTGAAAGATAATGATGTGGGCCAAAAACGTCCTTCATCATTCC
>JBAVGL010000346.1:0-1715 GCA_049684795.1 Chitinivibrionales bacterium
CATGTTTCTTGCAAAAAAAATGAATCGAATAAGGGAAGCGATGAAGGTAACAATAATCTTATCAGAAAGTAAAGAAACCGCAGGGGATTTCCAATGAGAGAAGGGTTATATATGATTGAAGGAATAATGGGCATTGTCTTCGTTATTGTGGCGATAACGATTTTGGAAAAAACAGGTGATAAATAATTTAACCCACAAGGTGGGTAAGTCTCTGTATGCAGGAATCAGATACGCAGGACGCGTATATAATTCAGCTACTGGTTCCATTGGAATAGTATTTGCTTTCTTTTATGAGGTGGAGTGGCATAAAGGATTGTAACTCTTTTAGAAAGGATAGTGTTATGGATGAGATTCAAAAAAGAATCGAGCAACGGGCCTATGAATTTTTTCTCGAACGCGGTCGTCAACCCGGTCACGCGATGGAAGATTGGATGAGGGCTGAAAAGGAGATCAAGGCCCATAAAGAACCGGCTGCCGTTCAAGCGGCTTCTTATCAACAGGAAAATAATGTGACGACGCCATTTATGAAGGAAACGAAAGAACAGACGAAAGCGTCCCTTAAGCAAAACCTTGGCGGAAATAAAAAGGCCGTTAAAAACTTTCAAAACGTTCGATAAGGACGCTACTGTAAATCCAGTGGAAAGGACGGTTACATGTCCGCAACGCCCTCAACCATGCTGCGGCTCAGAACGAGCGCCCCCGATTTTAATTTGCTTGACGTACACGGCTCCCCTCTTTCGCTAGTGCACTATGCCATGCAGCCGCTCCTGGTCATTTTCATGTGCAACCATTGCCCCTATGTTAAACATGTAAGGAACGGAATGCTTGATTTGATACGGGAGTATCAACGGAAAGGCGTCGGGGTCGTTGGAATCAATTCGAACGACGCCGACGCCTTTCCTGACGACGCGCCCGATAAAATGCTGGAAGACTCCATAGAATATGACTATTCCTTCCCCTATCTGTACGACGAGTCGCAGGAGGTGGCCAAAGCATACCACGCCGCATGCACTCCCGATTTTTTTCTTTTCGATAAAGATAAAAAATTGTTTCACAGGGGGCAGATGGACGACAGCAGGCCGGGGAACGGCGTGCCGGTCACCGGCAAAGACCTAAGGGAAGCTCTTGACGCTATGTTATCGGGAAAGGAAATGGCGCGGCCCCAAAAGCCAAGTCTGGGTTGCAATATAAAATGGAAACCAGGAAATGAGCCCGACTATTTTCATTAATGCTTGAAATCTTCCCCAATTCATGCGGCCCGCGCGCATGGCGTCTTTACTGATTGCCAAGGCGATTTCTTATTTCGTTTGCGCGTCAACCGAAGTCGCGAAATTCCGGGAACCTTTTTCCGAATATATGACCCTGATCTCGTACATCGGCTTCAACTCTTTGAGCGGGACGATTTTTTTCCCCGATTTGATGACGGCGGCGGGATCAAGGGAGAAAACATATTCCTTTTCAAGCGGCGCTTTGAGCAGCATCACGTTCCCCGAATCATTGATGGATTGTATCGTCCCTTCGGCAATCAGCACGTCCTTTCCCAATTCGGCGGTATCGGGCAGGAAAGAACCTTCCGGATAGATCAAAACGCCGGTGGCGTGCTTCTCGCCTTTTATTATTTCATAATTGGCCTTCACATATTTGTCCGGCGTCAAGTCCTTCCGACCGGTGACCGTGCGCCCTGCCCTGATGATGGCCGATTTATCGATATGCAG
>JBAVGL010000347.1:0-9436 GCA_049684795.1 Chitinivibrionales bacterium
ACAAACGAGGATATACTCAACGAAATTTTTAATCAGTTTTGCATAGGAAAATGAAAAAATTGTTTCACGTGAAACATGACCAGGATTTTTATGGAAAAGAAAAGATTAGCATGATTTTAATTATGAAAAAAGAATTTTTTTTGATTTTTTCCAAATGAAATAATATGAAATTTAATGTTATAGTCATTGGTGGAGGCCATGCGGGAATTGAAGCCGCTCACATTTCCGCAAGAAAAGGCCTGTCTGTTCTCTTAATTACGTCCCACCTGGATCTTATAGGACAAATGTCGTGTAATCCATCGATTGGAGGAATAGCAAAAGGAAATATTGTCAGGGAAATTGACGCTTTAGGTGGATTAATGGGTAAAATTATTGATCAAGCAGGAATCCATTTTAAAATGCTGAACCAGACAAAGGGCATGGCTGTTTGGGGAAATAGAGCACAGGCAGATAAACAGCTTTATAGAAAAACAGCAAAGAAACATCTTGAACAAACCACAATGCTTAGTCTTTTTCAAGGGATGGTAGAAGTAATAAAGGTAAAGGAAAATAAAGTTAATTGCGTGGTTTTGAATAATGGGGAAAAGATAGAATGCGATGCAGTAATATTATCGATGGGGACGTTTCTAAATGGTATTGCTCATATTGGATTAAACTCTTTTTCCTGTGGCAGACTTGGTGAGCCGGCATCTTTTAAATTAACAGAATCATTATGTGAACTTGGAATCAAATCCGGACGATTAAAAACGGGAACATCGCCCCGAATTGACGGAAGAACGGTTGACTTCAATAAAATGACGATTCAAAAAGGAGATGATGTTCCCTGGCCATTTTCATATTCATCAGAAAACATGCCTGAAAATAAAACAACTTGCTGGATTACAAAAACCAGCTCGGAAACACACAAAATCATTCGTGATAATCTTGACCGATCGCCGCTTTATACGGGAAAAATAAAAAGTATCGGTCCAAGATACTGTCCATCAATTGAAGATAAAGTGATGAGGTTTGGAGAAAGGGATGGCCATACATTATTTTTAGAGCCGGAAGGTCTTGATACTCAAGAGATGTATTTGAACGGATTATCAACATCTCTGCCGGTTGATGTGCAAATAAAAATGGTTGCAAGTATTCCTGGGCTGAAAAATGCACGCATTCTAAGACCGGGATACGGAATCGAGTATGATTATTTTCCACCAATACAACTAAAAGCGACACTCGAGTCAAGAACAATTAAAAACCTCTTTTTTGCAGGGCAGATTAATGGCACTTCGGGATATGAAGAGGCAGGATGTCAAGGAATAATCGCCGGCATAAACGCGGCGGCAGGCATTCGAGAAGAGGAGTTTTTGGTTTTAGGAAGAGAAACCTCATATATCGGAATTTTAATTGATGATCTGGTGACAAAAGGAACCGAAGAACCTTATAGAATGTTTACCTCGCGGGCTGAATACAGGCTTGAGCTTCGACAGGACAATTCCGATGAACGGCTTATGCCTATTGCCCATAAATTTGGAATTATCGACACGGATACCTATGAAAAAAGAAAGAAAATCTGGGAGGAAAAGAAAACAATTAAGGAAAAACTAAAGGCAATCAATGTTTGTCCTGAAAATTGGAACCCACAAAACGCTCATAATCCTATTAAGCAAAAAATTCAATTATATGAACTTCTTAGACGGCCAGAAGTAACAATTGACAATATTGAAGATTTTTTTGAGGACAAAAGTTACAAAAGGGAAGTAAAAAAAGGTGTTGAAGCAGATATTAAGTATAGTGGGTTCGTGGAAAAAGAAAAAACAGAAAATGAAAAGTTTCGGAAAATTCAAGATTCAATAATTCCAGAAACTGTTAATTTTGAAAAAATATCGGGTTTGTTAAATGCTACCAGGTTAAAATTTAATACTATAAAACCGAAATCTTTAAGGCAGGCATCGCAAATTCCTGGCGTTACGCCTGCAGATATTTCAGTTCTTATGGTATATTTATCAAAACTAAAAAATGTTTCACGTGGAACGGTGGATTTATGAACAAAATTCTCAAGCCATTTATTGTTCGTGCAAAGAAAACGTATGAACTTAAAGAGCTCGAACGATTAGGGTTGACGCCCACCTTGGAGCAGCGAGAGCAAATTCTCACGTTTGTTTGTCTGTTATTAAAATGGAATCCGGTGGCGGGTCTTGTTTCAAAAAATGATGAGGAGCAGCTTTTTTTACGTCACTTTTGCGATTCGCTGCAGCCATTATTACTTTTTGGTTTTAAGAAAAATGCACTTATTTTAGATATTGGAGCAGGAGGTGGATTTCCATCAATACCTATACGCATTTTCAGGCCCGATTTGTCAATTGTTCTTGCCGACTCCAATAGGAAAAAATGCCTGTATTTGAACGAGATAAAAAAAGAACTTCATTTTGACAATGTTGAAATTTACAACGGGAAGGTTGAAAAAATGCCAGTCCCCGAGAAGAAATTTGATTATGTCGTCAGCAGAGGTTTAGGGTCGATGCAATTGTTTTCCCAACTTGCACGAGCATATCTGTCAGCGGATGGACATATGTATACGTTTAAAACAAAACATTTTTCTTCGGAACTCGAAGAAATAACTTCTAATAAGGAAAAAAAAGGAGTAAAAATCAGTGAAATTGCAGAATATGACCTTGGGAATCAAATTTTTGGATTAAACCTTGTTTCTCTGGAATTAATGGATTAATTTCTCTCCTTGTTTCATATTCATTTATAACATATTGAATTATAATAAAAAATGCAATTAATTGCCTAACACGCGCATGTTTATAAATTGTTAACAAAACTTATGCCTTGGTTAAAAAAGAAACTCTGAAAAAGTGTATAACATATTAAAAAAAAATTAGTTAAAGATAACAAAACATAGTGGTATTTTTTGATATAATAAAAACCTGAAAATTTATAATAATAAATTTGGAGTATAGTTTGGCAAAGATAATTGCTGTTTGCAATCAAAAAGGCGGCGTTGGTAAAACAACAACAGCAATTAATTTGGCGGCATCCTTGGCCGTTGCCGAGCACAAGACATTACTCATCGACATGGATCCGCAATGTAATGCCACAACGGGAATAGGGGTCGATAAAAATTCAATAGAAATTTCCGTATATGAAATTATTACAAACCGGAGAAAAGGAGAAAAACAGATTGGATTTAACGAAATTATCTTTCCAAGTTCACAAATAAAATATCTCTATATAGCCCCGTCAAGTACTGATCTTGCAGCTGGAGAAATAGAACTGGTTAACGTTATGGCCCGCGAGAAACGACTGAAGGAGGCCATTGAACCAATCAGACATGAGTATGAATATATTATCATTGATTCTCCACCATCTCTCGGTTTGCTTACCATAAATGTTCTTTCCGCTTCCGATTCTGTTCTTATTCCCATTCAATGCGAATATTATGCGCTAGAGGGTCTTGCTGAACTGCTCAACACAATACGCCTTGTTCAAAAAAACCTTAACTCAAAACTTGTTATTGAAGGAGCGTTGCTAACGATGTTTGACGGCAGACTCAATCTTTCAAAACAGGTTGTTGATGATGTACGGTCATGCTTTTCAGAAAAGGTGTTTAAAACGGTGATTTCGCGCAATGTTAAGCTATCGGAAGCTCCTTCGTTTGGTAAACCGATTATTCTTTACGATATTATGTCTTCGGGAGCGGAAAATTATCTCAATTTGGCAAAGGAAATAATGCATAATGGCTAGTCCCCATGCACGCAGAGCGCTCGGCCGAGGCTTGACAAACCTCATACCTATTGACACGGAAGACCGCGGAAGCGGTAATGAAGTTGTTTTTGTTGACATAAACGCAATAGCCTCAAACCCTTTTCAACCTCGGCAAACGTTTAATCAGGATGAGATAAAAAATCTTGCCCAGAGTATAGAAAAACAGGGCCTTCTTCAGCCGATTCTTTTAAGAAAAAAAGAAAAAGGATACGAAATAATTTCCGGTGAACGACGATTCAGAGCGATGAAACAATTGGGACATGATAAGGTTCCCTGTGTCATTAAACCCAAAATTACGGATGCCGAAATGGTAGAAATGGCACTCGTAGAAAATATTCAACGCGAGGACCTCAATGACATAGAACAAGCCATGGCGTACCATCGACTCATGATCGATTGCGGACTTTCCCATGAAGAGATATCAATAAAAATCGGCAAGAGCCGAAGTACAATAACCAATTTCCTTCGCCTTCTTAAGCTTCCCGAAAAGATACAGGAAATGGTGAAAAGGAAAGAATTAACCATGGGACATGCCCGCGCCTTGCTTGGAATAGATGATCCGCAACAGCAAATAGCGTTAGCGGACAAAATTGCCGCCGAAAATCTTACAGTCCGGGATATTGAAAAGGCAACTCAATTAAAAAAGGAAAAAAAACCGGAGCCCCCCAAAACAGCTCATAAGCGGGAGGACCAAAAGCATATTGACCCGGACCTTATGCAACAAACCGAAAAGCTTCGTTATCAATTTGGGACGATGGTTAACATACTGCAATCTTCGGGAGAAAAGGGGAAAATAGAAATTCATTTTTACAGTACCAACGATCTTAACAGGCTCATCGAACTGCTTCTACTATGTAAAACGTAATGGCGCATGAAAGCATATTTAATTCACAAAAAGAATGAAGTTATTTTTTACTATGCAAAAGGGAAAGAAATATTATACAATAATGTTCATACCTGAAGGAAACGCAAAAACGTTTTCCATTCATGTTAATAGAAACATTCTTTATTCGTTGACAATATTTATAGCAATTTTTATACTAGGATTTTTATGTCTACTTTTTAAATCTGGAGAAATAGCAACAAAACTGCAACTTGTTTACGCTCTTACCCAAGAAAACAAAAGCCTGAAAGAAGAAAATAAGAAACTGAATTTCGTCAGGAGCAAAATTGCCAAGATTGAAGTGTTGGCAGAGTATCTTCAACGAATTGCAACCGCGGCGGGCGAAAACACAAGAAAGCCAGCCTATGCCGCGAGCATAATTAATCAAAACGATGAAACAGTTTTTAAGAAAGACGGACTCGATGAAACTGTTGACAAGTTAAGATTATCAAGCGCGGAGTCATATCAGGAACAAAAACAAAAAG
This sequence comes from Chitinivibrionales bacterium, assembly GCA_049684795.1. Classification (GTDB taxonomy): domain Bacteria; phylum Fibrobacterota; class Chitinivibrionia; order Chitinivibrionales; family FEN-1185; genus JBAVGL01. The sequence goes on from JBAVGL010000347.1 coordinate 5,122, forward strand.
GGGAGGTTTCGGAAGGTTTTTTGGCCGCGGTCCCTAATATTCAGCCGACAGAAGGATGGATAACGAGAAAATATATTGCCACAGCCAACGACACGGAACAAACGCACAGCGGAATTGATTTTGCCGCAACCAGTGGAACATTAATACGTTCAACCGCGCGCGGAATAGTGGAAGACGTTTATAAGGATGCTTATTTCGGCCTTATGGTGACCATAAAACACGGGTATGGATTTTCAACGCGATACGGGCATTGTTTACAAGTGCTTGTAGCAAAAGGGGACCATGTTGAACGCGGCCAAACAATTGCACTCGTTGGCAATACGGGGCGTTCGTCCGCTCCGCATCTTCATTATGAGGTGCTTAAAGAAGGCAAGAATGTTGATCCAATGGAATATATTATACGCGCCCAGAATTAATTAAGAAAAGTAAAGGAGCCAATTCATGTCGAAAAGCAGCAATAAAGGATTATTGACCATGATTGGAGAAGGGACAGTGTTTGAAGGAACAATTGTGGTGCCTCACAGCATCCGCATTGATGGGACCATAAAGGGCAAAATAGAGACGTCCGAAACATTAACCGTTGGTGATTCGGGCGTTGTGGACGCGGACATTATTGCAAAAAGCGCCATTATCGCCGGGAAAGTCGTTGGCAATTTAAGCGTTGAGGACAGAGTTGAATTGGAATCTCAAGCATCACTGGTCGGAGATTTAAGAACACGAGATCTGGTAATCAACGAAGGGGCGACATTTCATGGAAATTGTTCCATGGAAAACGGAAAAAACGTTAAAGTGTAATTAAACCCGGGAAAAACACTTTTTTCCTTTTCAATCCTTCCTCTTTAACTCACTTTTAGACGTGAGAAATAACGGTGTGATTTTTTGTAAGCACAAGTTCTTCCTTAAATTAAGAAATAATAAGCTTCATTTTTTTCAATCACCGTTACTATGGAAAACCCTTTAATATCTTTAATAATTCTTAATTGGAATGGGAAAGAATGCATTGATGAATGCCTAGAATCGGTCATAAAAACTGAATATAAAAACATTGAAATAATCGTTGTAGACAATGGCTCCACTGATGATTCCCTTCAAAGGATAACAAAGCATCCCAAGGTTACATTGATTGCGCTGAAGGAAAATATTGGATATGCAGCGGGAAACAATGCCGGATTTAGACATGCGAAGGGAGATCTTATCGCGACAATAAACAATGACGTTGTTGTTGAACCACACTGGCTGAAACAGCCGCTGGAGTTTTTAAAGAAAGATTCATCAATAGGAATAATTGCGTGCAGACAGATGAAATATGATTTTCGCGATACAATTGATTGTTTATATGCATATCCGGTGCACTCACTGCTTTTTTATCCGATGGGCAATGGAAAAAAGTTCTCACAAAAGAAATTGCATTCTCAGCCGGGCTTTGTCATTGCCGCTGGAGGCGCGGCTGCAATTTACAGAAAGGAACTAATAGATTCCTTGTCCGGATTTGACGAATCATATTATTCCTACCATGAAGAAAGCGATTTATGCATGCGTGCCTTTTTAGATGGATGGAAGTGTGCTTATGCGCCGGAGGCGATTGTATATCATAAGGGCAGTTATAGTTTTAACCGGATAAAAAACACCTTTGCTTTTTATCATGAACGAAATAGAATATGGTTTATTTACAAGTTTTTTCCAATGGAATATATTGTCCGAAATATTTTAGGAATTTTTTTCATGGAATTAAGGATAATAAGGGTCTTATTTTTCAAAAAAAATATCTTGTCGGCATATTTTTCCGCGCGATATCATGGATTTCATGGACTCAAACGCATGCGTGGTGTAAGAAAGAAATTTATTAAACTATTTAAGCAGAAACAAAACATTTATCAAGAGTTTATGAAGAACAAAAAAATCAATTTTTAACAAAAGAGGTTTTATGGCCGACAGGATGAATATTCCACTATCACGAGCTTAAGCCGCGCAAAGGAAACTTACCATGAATAAAATCGCTTTTATTACCGGTGTCACCGGACAGGACGGGTCGTATCTGGCGGAATTACTCCTTGAAAAAGGGTATGAAGTGCATGGGATGATACGCCGTGCAAGTTACTTTAACAGGAAAAGAATAGACCATTTATTTAAAGATTCTCATAATAAAAACGTCCATTTTTTTCTGCATTATGGGGACATGTCGGACAGCAGCAACCTGAACCGGCTGCTTGAAAAAATACAACCGCAGGAAATATATAATCTCGCCGCGCAATCACATGTTGCCGTATCTTTCGAAGTCCCTGAATATACTGCCGACGCCGATGCAACAGGAACTTTGCGGATCCTTGATGCCATAAAGGAAACAGGAGTAAAGAGCCGGTTTTATCAGGCATCGACCTCTGAATTATTTGGAAAAGCGCAGGAAACCCCTCAAAAAGAAACTACGGCGTTTTATCCACGATCACCTTATGCGGTGGCAAAATTATATGCCTATTGGATTGTTGTGAACTACCGGGAGGCATTTGGACTCCATGCAAGTAACGGCATTTTGTTCAACCATGAATCACCGCGGCGCGGAGAGAATTTCGTAACGCGGAAAATCACCATGGCCGCGGCCGCAATCAAGGCCGGAAAAAAGGATTGCGTTTATTTAGGAAACCTTAATGCCAAGCGAGACTGGGGGTATGCACCTGACTATGTTCAAGCCATGTGGCTCATGCTGCAGCAGGAAAACCCAGACGATTATGTTATTGCGACAGGGGAAACACATACTATTAAGGAATTCACGGAGAAAGCATTCGGTCTGTTAGATATGAAAATCCACTGGTCTGGACAACAGGAGAATGAAATAGGAACAGATGAAAAAACCGGGAAAATACTTGTTCGGATTGATCCAAAACATTTCAGGCCTACCGAAGTCGATCTGCTCATCGGTAATCCGGAAAAAGCACGAAAACAACTTGGCTGGAAGGCGGCAATCACTTTTGAAAAACTTGTTGAAATAATGGTGAAAGCCGATTGGGAAGCGACGATTAAATAGAAAAGTATTCAAAAGATGTTCAATGATCCTTCGCTCATTACAGGTGTAAATGGTTTTGTGGGGAAACACCTCGCGAATCTATTAATGGAGAAAGGACGGAATGTTGTTGGTCTTGACATTCAAGAAGCCAGTTCCTTGAAGGACATAGCCTATTTTTCTGTTGATATTTGCGATAATGATGTAATTGCGCGTATTTTGAACCAGGTACGGCCACGGGAGATTTACCATTTGGCCGGCGTGGCTTCGCCTTCGGATTTTCATTCAACGCCATTCAATTCGTTTAAAATAAATATTTTAGGGAGCATTTCCCTGTTCGATGCGATGAGGACCTTGCTCTGTGAGACAATGCTCTTGTCGGTGGGTTCCTCAACGGAATATAAGACCAACAGCCTCCATAATTCTCTCTCGGAAACCAGTCCTTTAGAGCCCACAAGCTTTTACGGCGTTTCAAAATATGCGGCGGAAATCATAGGGCAATACTATGTTCGCCACCATAATTTGGATATTCGTTTTACTCGTTCTTTTAACCATACAGGGCCGGGGCAGGCGCCAAAATTCGTTTGTTCTGATTGGGCCCGTCAGGTAGCGCACATAGAGGTTAACGGCTCCTTGCCGCAAATACACGTGGGAAACATTAATGTGGCCATTGACTTTTCAGATGTTCGTGATGTTGTTGAAGCATATGTTCTTATCATGGAAAAAGGCAAAAGAGGCGAGGTCTATAATGTTTGCAGCAGAAACAAAGTAAATTTATCTTTTATTCTTGAGTATTTAATCAAGAAAAGTTCCGCTAACATTACAGTTTCCAAAGATAAAAATAAAATTGCGGCGCCAAATTCTACTGCGGGAATAATTGGCGCCAACAACAAGCTCTGTGAACAAATCGGCTGGTCACCGAAAATACCTTTTGAAAAGACCCTTGACGATCTCTATGACTGGTGGGTGAAAGAATTAAAAAGTGAGAAATAAATCTTTTTGAAATCGCAAATCTTCTAATAAAAAAAAGACCCACCCGCTTATTACCGGGTGGGTCTTTCCACAATATGAAACTCACTTTAGAACCGATAGTTACGAAACATGCTTTGCGACGAGTTTTGTCATCTCAAACATGTTTACGGTTTTCTTCCCGCCGAAAACAGCCTTAAGCTTATCATCGGCATTGATATTTCTCTTGTTTTTTGTGTCCTGCAGGCCGTTTTTCTTGATGTAGGCCCACAGTTTTTTTGTGATTTCAGTTCTTGGAATGGGTTTGTCTCCGACAACTTCAGCGAGAACATCATCCGGCCGCATTGGCTT
>JBAVGL010000348.1:0-5906 GCA_049684795.1 Chitinivibrionales bacterium
AGGCAGGTTAGAATAAATGCCAGTTAAAGAATGTTTTTTGATGAGGTAGTCATTTTTTATAAATCAATAGGCCTAAAGAGATCCATAAAACGATTATTCCTGTTTTTTTTAATTTGCGTTGCAGGAAATGTCTTGGCAAGTGGTCCTCAGGATACGGCCCAAACCGCTTCCCGACATGATTCAAGCGCCTATTTCTTTTATAAACCATACTTTTTTGGAAGCCAGGGCAAGTATTCTCCTGGCGATTTTTTTATTAACGGCGGCTTTGGTATTTGGCAATTCAACGGTGATCGAACAATCTTAAATATACCGATAAAAATCGAACTGGACAATACCTATGCAAGTCTTGCCCATCCGATGAAGGCAATTGAAGATTTTGGCGTTCAGGAATGGCTTACTTCGGAGGTCATTCCAACATCCTTTGAATTAAAACACGGTCAATTTTTCCCCAATTATTTTCTTCATGTCATCGGCGCTGGAATGCAATCCCGGAAAATGGAGGAGTGGTACGAATACCACAATGTCCCTTTTCCTCGATTAATGTCCATTATTACCATGTTTTCCGAGCATTTTTTTGAAGAAATGATTGAAGATAATGGGACCAGAGGGCTCAACGAGGACCCGGTTTCGGACATGTATATTTTCAATCCCGCCGGGATTCTGCTTTTTTCAAATGACAAAGTATGCCGTTTTTTTTCCGATAAATTAAGTCTTAACGAGTGGTCCCTCCAGCCGGCCATAAATTTCAGGACCGGACGGCTGGAAAATATGGGACAATTCTATGTTGCCAAGCTGCCTTTGGAACAAACTCGTACCTGGAGCGCCATAGCCTATTTCGGCATGCAGGAATTACTTGGAATCACGCGAAAGTTCTCGGAAGAAAAAAGCGTTTCAGTTACAGGCGGAGTAATTGTCAATAGCCTTTCCGCGGCAGGCATATCTACATCTGAAAAATCGTATACCACTGATCTTCGCTGGAGCGCGGGCGTTTTTTATGATGTCAAAAACTCGCTCCTCATGTCGCTTGTCGCGACAGGGGCGGAGCATAACCGGTTCAGGCTTAATATGTATCCGGGCCTTCTAAAAATCGGTTCTTTTACTCCGGGCATATATGTTGACAATACGGGCGTTTGGTCGATAGGAATGTCAATCAGGTATTGCCCGATAGGGGTTGCCGTGGGCACGGAGTAGGGGCATGGCGCCCGCGCCCATGTTAATCAATGCGGGATTATTCAAATACAATTTTCCATCAACTATATTTTAATCATAAAGTCATATAGAAATATCTTTCTATCGTAGCGAGGCCATATGGAGCAAAAGTTACTTCTTACAAGAGTTAAAAACGCGATAGCCGAAAAAATTGGCAGGAGGAGGTTGAAAGGCATTTTTTTATTTGGTTCCGAAGCGCGGTCGACTGCCACGGAAACAAGCGATATTGATATTTTCGTTATTCTCAAGGGACCTGTTCAATTTGGTCCCGATCTTCAGGAAATTATTTCTGCCACATATTCAATTCAACTTGAAATCGATCGTTTTATGCATTTTATTATCGCTGACAGTAAAGATTATAATTCGGGTGAATTTTCGCTCTATCGCACAATAAAAAGCGAGGGCGTGGCGGCATGAATGCGGAAGCCAGGGATTTATGGAATAGGGCAAAAAAAGCCCTGGGCGCTGCACAAATAATCGTTCACGAAGATCCCGACTCTTCTGCGTCACGTTCATATTATGCGGCGTTTCACGCGGTATCGGCTTATTTTGCACTAATGGGAAAAACATTTACAAAGCATAGCGCATTGGAATCCGCTGTTCATAAAGAGTTGGTAAAATCCGGAAAATGGCCGATAGAAATCGGTAAAAAATTTTCATGGCTTGTGTCTACAAGGAGTACCGGAGACTACGGCGGCGGTATGCATGTAACTGAACCGGATGCCGTAACTGCCGTTGAAAATGCCAAACAAATACTTGAATGTGTAAACTTGTTAAATCCAGACTTTTTTGTGTTGTAATAAGATCCTCTCCCGACGGTTTTAAGCGGGACATCGAATTGCTTCCGGTTTGAATTTATTCCACCAAAATGCGTGAGAAATGAGAAGAGAGGCGTTCAATATTGGTTAATAACTGAAAGGATTTTTCAATGGAAAAAAACGCGAAAATATTCGTCGCGGGCCACCGCGGCCTCGTGGGATCGGCATTAATCAGAAAACTTGACGAAAAGGGATTCGCCAATCTTGTTCAAAGGACGCGGGCCGAACTCGATCTGACGGACCAGGCCGCCGTGGATAATTTCATTGAGAAAGAACGGCCGGAATACGTTTTCCTTGCCGCGGCAAAGGTGGGCGGAATTTACGCGAATAATACCTATCCCGCGGAATTCATTTTCAGCAATATGCAGGTCCAAATGAACATCATCAACGCATCGTGGAAATATAAGGTAAAGAAATTGATGTTTCTCGGATCGTCGTGTATTTACCCTAAGTATGCCCCGCAGCCGATGCGGGAGGATGCATTGCTCTCAGGTCAATTGGAGCCGACCAACGAGGCGTACGCGATTGCGAAAATAGCAGGTATCATTATGTGCCGAAGCTACAATAGGCAGTACAAAACCGACTTTATTTCCGTAATGCCGACAAACCTTTACGGCCTTCATGATAATTATCATCCCATGAATTCCCATGTGCTGCCGGCCCTTATCCGCAGGTTCCATGAGGCAAAAGTGAACAGCGCTCCAAAAGTTGTCATTTGGGGAACGGGAAATCCGACGAGGGAATTTTTATTTTCCGATGATTGCGCGGATGCCTGCATCTTCTTAATGGAACATCACACGGGAAACGATATCGTGAATATCGGCTCAGGAAAAGAAATAACGATCCGCGACCTTGCGATAATGATAAAGTCCGCGGTAGAATATAAAGGCGCCCTTGAATTTGACGTGACGCAACCGGACGGGATGCCCCGAAAGCTGCTTGACAGCTCAAAACTGCGTGCCATGGGCTGGCGGCACACAATCGAACTTGAAGAAGGGATTAATCGAACGTATAAGGACTTTTTAAAGATGCTTGGCGATAAAGATTATGTAAAAAGGTTTTAATATATTCAATATTTTTCAAGAACATCCAAGAGACTTTTCGCCGATTTCTCCCACGAATAATTTTCAAGAACGCTGTTTTTATTCTTCAAATAGATATTTCTATCAAACGTTTTTGAAAAAATGCCTTCAATGGTCCGGGCAATGTCCCTTGGATCATACGGATCGAAATATAAAGCGCAATCGCCCGCGATTTCCTGCATCACCGTTCCGCGGGAAGTCAATACAAGACAATCGCAATATAAGGCCTCAAGCACCGGCAGTCCGAACCCCTCGTACAAGGAAGGATATATGAAAGCCTTGCAGGAAAGGTATTGTTCAATAAGCATGTCATCGAAACAATAGCCTCTAAGATGGAGTTGATTTCGAACGCGGCTTTTTTGACAGTAGCGGATAAATTCCCGGTTTTTCCAACCTTCTGGCCCGGCGATATGAAGATGGACGGATATTCCTTTGTCAAACAGCAGTTCGAGGGCCTTAACAAGCGAGATCAGATTTTTACGGGGTTCGGAACTTCCCGCAAAAAATAAATGGGATTGCCGGTTTGCCGGCGTGTACGCTGATGGCGGTTGCCAGGATGGTTTTCCATTGGGAACGGCGATAATTTGTTTTTCCGGCAAAACGGCGCCGTAAACGGTCAGCACGTCCCTGCGGACAAAATCGGAGACCGTAATGAGAACGGTTGACGCTTTTAATGAAGCCATGCCGAAAATTTTATGTATAAGCGTTACCGACCACCGGCTGGTTTCAGGGAAATGAAATGGAACCAAATCGTGAATGGTAAGCATGACCTTTATTTTTTTTAAATAAAAAACCGGGCATATCTGCTCCGGAGACCATAACACGTCAATGGCGGATTTTTTTAGAAGAAAAGGCAAATAAAATTGCTGCCACAATATACCTGGCAGAATCCATGGCGTTGTAATTATTTTCCAGTGTAAATTTATGATACGGTAACCCGAGCGTTTGCATTCGAACAGGACATAATCGTTTCGGGAATCTATTTTTTGAAGAGCGTCGAGGATTTCCCGTAAATATCGGGACACTCCGGTTGTATTATTTTTAAATGCCTTGATTTCGATTCCAATACGCACTGTAATCTCCCAACGGAGTCATAGGGAACAAACATTGCCAATTTTTCAAAATAAGCCAGGCATAAACTAATTTATAAAGTACTGTAATTGAATAAACATGACGTTAAAACTAACCCACAAGGTGGATAAGTCTCTGTACGCAGGAATTATATACGCTGGACGCCTGCCTGCCGAAGCGGCAGTGCAGGCAGGCGTATAATTCAGCTACACAGACTAAAATAGTATGAAAATTTGCATCAGTGCATTGTTTTTACAAAACCACCTTGGCGGAATAGGTTGGTACTGCTTTTCTTTAATAAAGCATTTAAAGGAAAAATACCCTTCTTTGGATATTACGCTGGTTACCCATAAAGGGGTGGCGCCACAATTTTATCCTTTAAAAGACAATATCCGCCTGATGGAGATCGGCATCAAGTCCCGTTGGTTGCGTATAGTTTATTTCCAAATGATATTTCCATTCCTTATCAAGCAAAAATATCATCTTTTGCATTCTATTGGCAATATTGGCATGCTTGCATGCCCGATACCTCAGTTTATAACGATCCATGATACCTATGAAAAAGTCAGCCCTGAGAGGTTTGGAGTTTTAAAAAGAACCCTTATGAGCTTTATGATTTCCCAATCGGGGAAAAATGCGGCGGGAGTAATTGCCGTGTCGAAAAACACCTTTGTTGATATCAGCCGGTTTTATCCGCATCTTGCCGGGAAAACAAAAACGATATATCAGGGATGCAGATTTCCCATTACTACATCTTCCGCGCCGCTCAGGCCGGAGCATTTTCTTTTTGTCGGCACAATTGAACCGGGAAAAAACCTCGGCACCGTGCTTAAGGCTCTTTCTATTGTCAATCAAACGGTAAAAGTCGACCTTACGGTCATTGGAGCGAAGGGTTGGAAACAGTCTGGCATTTTTAATCTTGTCAAACATCCCGAAATAGCCGATCGAGTCCATTTTGAAGGCTATGTTTCGGAGGAACAGCTCAAGAAGGACTATCGATCTTCGTATGCGCTCATTTGCGCGTCGATGTATGAAGGGTTTGGCCTTCCCGTTATCGAGGCATTGGCGTTCGGATGTCCGGTTATTGCCGCAAAAAATTCGGCGCTCCTTGAGTCGGGTGATTCCTGCGTCGTTTATTTTGAAACGATGGATGAAAAAGACCTCGCTGACAAGATGCTGCAGGTTTATACAAATGCCGGAAGCGTTCGAGACAATGTACAAAAAGGCTTTATTCATGCCGCAAGGTTTACGTGGGAAAAAACCGCGTGCGAAACCTATGATTTTTATATGTCAAGTATTTACGGAGGCAATGGCCGATACAACGGCCTTTGCGGCAAAAGCGGGGTCCGTTGCCAGGGTGACCTCCCGGCCGATGACTAACAGCGTTGCCCCGTTCGTGACGGCTTCCGCGGGCGTCGCGACCCTTTTCTGGTCATAAGCGGCGCTTCCGGAACTTCGGATCCCCGGCGTAATGATCTCGAAATCATGCGGAAGATTTTCCCTGATCTTCGGCAAATCCGCGGCCGCGCAGACAATCCCGTCCATTCCCGCCGAAGCCGCCATTTCCGCGAGATCGCGGACATGGCGTTCAAGAGAAACGCTTACGTTTAATTCATTGCGGAGACAAGCGGCATCAATGCTTGTCAAAACGGTAACGCCGATTAATTTTGGCGGGACAATTCCCTTGTCCCGCATGTCTTGAGCCGCGGCAACCGCTGCACGCATC
>JBAVGL010000349.1:0-3851 GCA_049684795.1 Chitinivibrionales bacterium
AAACAAGGACATTAAATTGCCCGAAAATGCTTACGGACGTGTCGGAAAACGGATCGACGAGTTCAACGAAGCTGAACCCCGTAAGAACATCGACCAGATATCCTGCGAATTGGACTATGGTGAACAAAAGCGATGCGACAAACCCGATGATGATCCCCACAAAAAGCTCCTGAATGACCATGAAAATAAAAAGCCCCGTCGTCGCGGGAAATACCGGCATTCCATGCTGCGATAGCACGGCTGGATAGAGTATTACGCTTATGAAAAACGCCAGGCCGGCCTTAAGCTGCAAGGGAAGATATTGTGAGCCGAATAAAGGCAAAAAGGCTATCAGCGTGACCGTGCGCGCAAATATCAATAAAAAAAGCTGTATCTGGTGCGTTGTAAGCGCCGTGATGTCCATGGTTAATGTATTGCCGTCGGTATCATGTTGAAAAGATTAATGGTATAATCCAACATTTTAGTCGTCATCCAGGGCAAAAGCCAGAAGAACAAGCCCACAACCGCAAGTATTTTCGGAATAAAGGTCAGGGTCATTTCGTGGATCTGCGTTACCGCCTGGACGATCCCGATAACAAGCCCGACCACCAGCCCAACAATCAAAAGGGGCCCCGAAATGACAAGCGTGATCCATAAACACTGCCTTCCAATATCAACCGCTAAGGATGGTTCCATCGCATTGCCCTTCTTGCTACCTGAATGAAAGCACCAGCTGTTTGACGATAAGGTTCCATCCGTCAATAAGCACGAAGAGAATTATCTTGAACGGCATGGATATCATTACCGGCGGCAACATCATCATTCCCATCGACATGAGGATGCTCGCCACGATCATATCAATCACCAGAAAAGGTATATACAAAATGAACCCTATGATAAAGGCCGTTTTCAGTTCGCTGGTCATAAAGGCGGACAGCACGACATGCATGGGAAGATCGGCGACGGTTTTGGGCGGCGGGATTTTGGCCAGGCGCACGAAAAGCGCGACATCTTTTTCATTGACCTGGCGCAACATGAAATTACGCATCGGTTCACTCGCATTGGTCAATGCTTTTTTCCAGTCGATTTCCTGCGCCAGATAGGGCTGCAGCGCCTTGTCGTTGATCTGGGTAAATACGGGCATCATGATGAAAAAAGTGAGAAAAAGCGAAAGACCGACCAATATCTGGTCGGGCGGCATGGTCTGCGTGCCGATGGCCCTTCTTAAAAATGACATGACGATAATGATACGAACAAATGAGGTCATCATGATGAGAATGGAAGGCGCGAGGGCCAGGACCGTAATCAAAAAAAGAATCTGGAGGGTCACCGCCACATCGGCGGGCTTCTTCGTATCGGTGACCGAAATGGATATTTTAGGGAGTACTTGCGCCCAGAGCGACACCGCGGACAAAAGAAGTCCTAGCATAACGGGAGGCAATTTTTTAATTGCAAAAAAATCCCTAAAGTTTTTTCCGGCCCTCGCCGATAACGATAATGGCATGGTGTTTGTCATAGCGCTTTCAACAAAAAAAATTAAACCGGTCTTTTCATTTTTCCCATGAAGTTATTAAACACGTCCTTAAATTGCGTGATCGAAACAACGCCTTTCGACGACGAAATCAATTCAATTGCCTTTTCCCCCGTTATGGTGTCAAGCACGGTGATCTGGTTTTGCGTCTGCGCAAGAAGATAGACCCGGTCGGTCACTCGTACCAGCAGGACGCTTTTGTTCTGCCCCAGCGGCAACGCCTCCAGAATGTCCATCGATCCGCCGCGGATTTTCGATCTGCCGGCCAGACCCAGGCGTTTTATACCCCAGGTGACAAAAATGATCGCGCCGATGATGAGGGCGAAATAGAAACAGAGGCGCAGAATAAGCCAGCCCAGATTAATTTTCTCAATTTTGGTTACCGGTTCCGAAGAAGCGGTCGCTCCGGCCGCTTTCGAGGTGTCGACAGCCGCCGGGCCATTCGGTTCAGCCGCAAAACGCGCCACTTTTTTTATGTCGAAATCCCCGGTACCCTCTTTGGGTTGTGAATACACGGCCCCGGCAAACAACAGGGTGATGAAAAGGAAAGAAAATGTTTTTGTCAAAAGATTTTTTTGTGTGTTGTTTTGCACGATCTGCCTTTTTTTAATTACCGTAAACTCTTTATCCGGTCTTCCGCCGATACCAGCGACACGATACGGATGCCGAAGTTTTCATCGACCACCACCACTTCCCCTTTTGCCACAACCTTGTCGTTGACCAGCAGGTCCACCGGCTCTCCGGCCATTCTGTCAAGTTCAACGATTGAGCCCGGAGCAAGTTCCAGTACCCGCTTGATTGACAGGTTGGTCCGGCCCAATTCTATAAACACGTCAAGTTCAACGTCGAGTAGCATGTCGATGTTTTCATGGCTCGCGCTGCTTCGCAGGGAATTGCTTGACAGCGATGTTTCAACAAACGAATCGTTTCCGCCTTGCCCCGTGGGAATTTCCGCAAGCCCGGCGCTATCGGGGCCGCCCATCATGTTACTCTCGCCGGGATCCCGGCCAACTCCTTCGGTCTGGGCGGCTTTGGCCATCTTATTCATGAGTTCCATACTCAATTCATCGGGCATAAGGAAGAGCATTTGACAGGCGCTTCCCCCCGCAAGCGTTATCTTGACAATGGCCATATCCGTTGCTTCAATCGGAAAGGCGGAGCTTGCAAAATCGAATTCCGCGGGAGTAATCGGATCGATGCCTACCTGTTCATTGAACTTGCCTCCCAACGCGGTGGTAAAGGAGCCCATAACCTGCCCCATGAGTTCGATGATGGCGTCTTTATGGTCTTCGGTATAGGCCGCCGACCCATCGCCCATCATCATTAAATCAGACAGAAAAGCGGCGTCCTTTTTTGCCAGCACGCAGTAAAGCGGCCTGCTTCCCCCGGTTTTAAAAGGAATAGTAAGGAGCAATTGGGGGAACCCGACGCTGTCGTGGACCGTTGCCTTGTCAGTTTTATCGCATTTGACAATTTCGCAGGAAACCTGTTTGTTGAGGATCGTTGAAATTACGGTTGAGGCCTGTTCGTTAAAAAGTTCAAAGACCTTTGCCAATGCGCCATAATCTTTTACGGCCTGTGAAGTTGCGGACGGCTCGTCCGACAAGCCTGAGGCGGCGCCAGTCAGGTCTTTTTGACTGAGAAGGCTGTTGATTTGTTCCTGGGACAATATTTCACTCATGGCTGCCCGGTACCTCCTTTTCGATGATTCGAGTCACCTTAAACGCTTTTTTCCGGCCGATAATACCTGATTTTGCCGCCAGTTTTGTTTTTCCACCCACCTGGACCAATAATTCGCTGGTCTGGGGCTTATCTAATGCAAGAATGTCCCCGCGCTGCAATTGGAGAAGGTCCCGAATGGTCAATTTTGTCTGGCCGATGACAACGGAAACGGGAAGGTCTATTGAGTTGATTTCATGCTCCAATATCGCCCTGGTCTCGATGGTGTTCGTGCTCTGCGCCGACATCCAGGTCGCGCCCGTAAGATTATTGATGACGCTTTCAAGCAGCATATAGGGAAAACACAGACTCATAAGTCCGGAAGCGTTCTGCATGCGCACTTCAAGTGAAATTAAAATGATTGTTTCGCCGGGAGGAGCAATCTGCACGAATTGCGGGTTCGTTTCGTAGGTCTCGATTTTCGGGCTGAAAATTCCAACGTGTTCCCACACGGTTTTCAAGTCACTCAATCCGCGTTCCACGATACGGTGGATGACATTCTGTTCAATAAGGGTCAGTTCGCGGTTCTGCTCCGACGGTTTTCCCTGGCCGCCGAAAAGCCTGTCGATGATGAAAAACACGAGCGAGGGGTTGATTTCCAATATCGCGCTCCCCTCAAGAG